>DUMO01000006.1 GCA_012839865.1 Clostridiaceae bacterium | reverse complement strand
AAATGCTATATAATAAAAAAGTGGCAGTTATATTAACTGATGAACGCAGAGGAAAATGAACATCCAATAGCCATATAATAAATTCAGGGACTGCGCTCGATAATATTCAACTAATTTAAAGCAATAGGGCATATTTCATGCTGTATAGAAAAGAAAAGCAAAAAGAACAACTCTTTTTGCTTTCCCGTTTATAATTTGCTTTCATATCATTTTATTTAATCCATTATTTTTTACAACCTTACACCCTGCTGCTTATTTCCCTTGATTTTCTTCTCTCCCTCTTTTTACCCCTGTGTTTTTTATATCAGCTCCTGAATAGGACTTCCTCCCTGTTAAACAGGGATGCGGTAAAAACAAGTGATATTATTACATACAAGACAGATGTACCAAGGGCAACCACCAGGTTGGTATAGTTTATTACATTTCCCAGCACCATTTTAAGGGATGCAATTGCATTCATCAAAGGTATAAAGAACATAACAAACTTTATGTCATCAGGCTGCATCATCATTGTTGCATACGCAGGGATCATGGCAATGAATATAAAGAAAGACAAATATGTCTGTGCCTCCTTGAAGGATCTTGCGTAGGTGCTGACGGCAAGCTGCAGGCTTGCGAAAACCATACCAAGGGTTATCGTAATAAGGATTGACAGTATCAATGCAGCAGGAGGAATAGACACACTTATACTTCCGCCGGGATTGGCCATATTGAAAAAAGAAGGTTTCATTAAAATTGCAACAACCAGCCCCGTGAATTGAGCAATGACACTTACTATGGAAAACAGGGTAACTGTAAAGTACTTGCCCAGGAGGATGGACATCCTGCTTGATTGCGTTGTAAGAAGAGGCTCAAAGGTACCCCTCTCCTTCTCTCCCGCCACCAGATCAGTAGCTGCCGGAATTCCACCGACTGCAATAAGCATGGAAACCAGCATGGGGATCATCATCATTATCATCATATTGCTGCCGGCCTTTTCGATAGCTGCATTACTTTGAACAATTTTCACAGGCTCCAGAATTCCGGGATCTATATTCATGCTCTCAAGCCGCTTATGTACAACTTTCTGATTGTATTCGTTTATAGCACTGGCTATGATTCCATAACTGCCGCTTGACTTGGTATCGGACTGGTCATATATTACAGTAATATTGTATGGCTGTCCCATAGCAAGCTTTTCTGCGAAATCAGGTTCAACTTCAATGACAAATCTCACTTCATCATTACGAACAGATTGTATCGGGTCGGAAACAACTCCGTTTACACTTATATTTGGATAGTCTTTGAATATTTCTCCCTCAACCAGATTCCGTATCTCATCAGTATAGGAATTCTCAGATAATGCCACTGTTATGTTTTCGCTGATGTCTTTTCCCATCCTTTCAATGCTCCCGCCCATCAATGTAATGAACACAGGCATCATTATAATTGGAACAATAAGGTTTGTCAGCAATGTCTTTCTGTCCCTGGCAATATCCCTTACTTCTTTTTTAAAGACTGTAAAAACATGCTTAATGTTCATTCTTTTCACCTACCAGTTTTACAAATATGTTTTCAAGGGAATCTCCTTTGAATTTAGAGCTTAATTCTTCAATTGTTCCGATTGCAATCAGATTTCCCTTATGAATTATTCCTACCCTGTCACATAACTTCTCAACTTCACTCATGGAGTGGCTTGAAAAAACAATGGTCTTGCCTTCATCCCGGCACTTTTGGATAAACTCGTGAACATCCCTGACTGCACTCACATCAAGCCCTGAGGTAGGTTCATCAAACAGCATGATTTGAGGGTTATGTACTATGGATCGCGCAAAGGCAACTTTTTGCTTCATTCCTTTGGAAAACTTGCCAGCTCTTTTGTTAATGTATTCCTCCATGCCAAAGATTTCCGCCAACTCCCTGACTCTTCTGTCAAGTTCAGATTTTTCCATATTGTTGAGTTCACCGAAGTAAGCAATGTTTTCAGCAGCGGTTAGCCTGTCATAAAGCCCGCTCTCCCCGCCAAAGAGTATGCCGATGTTTCTCCTTACCCTTTCAGGTTCCCGGACAAGGTCATAGTCCCCTACCAGTGCAGTTCCCGAAGTAGGTTTCAACATGGTGGCAAGGAGTCTCAAGGTTGTAGTTTTGCCTGCCCCGTTCTCTCCCAGAAGGCCGAACACCTCACCTTTTCCCACACTAAAGCTGATATCGTTGACAGCTTTCACATCACCAAAATGTTTGGACAAATTTTTAACCTCTAACATAAGCTCCCCCATTCACTTTCTTTTTGAATTTACAGATTTCCCAATACTCCCGGCAACCTTCACCCGTAAAGCCAAATTCGCCGGTTTATAGGCCATGCACGGTGTCATGACCCGAATGGACAGAAATGCTTGATTATCTGATGCTCTTAAGGTCAGACTTTCCGGCAAATGCCATAACATATTGCCTTGGGGAATTGATAATTATAAATATTCAAAATTGGGCAACAAAACCATTATTAACTATTGTTATTTAATTGTCAATAGGTGTTGCAATCCCCACTGTTAATATTGCCCGGCATTCATAACTACAAATTTTTAAAAGCAACCCACTCTCATTAATTTTGCAGGACAGATTGTTTCGTCATAAATATAAGTTTTCATTATTACTGCCTGCGTAATGTCATACTGATTTTTTCAATCAGCAATTCAACTTCACGAGTCACACTCATGCCTGATTCCGACCTGAAATTAAAAACTCCATTTTAACGATTATTTCATCGCCGAAAATGGAGTTGCTTATTATATAATTTAAGCCATAAAAATACATCATTTATCTTGCATAATATAGCGCAATCAATGGCAAACCGATTCAACCCGGTTAAGCAATCCCAATTCCGACAACACAACAAAGCCCGAACAATCGGACTATTGCAACTTATTATCAGTTAATTTGAGATTACTTTAAAAACATTGTTGCGCTCCATTTCAATAAATAATATATGTTAATATTTCATAACTTTTCCTTTTTGTCAATTATTGCAAGTGGAAATCCTTAGCTTCTACCAAAACCCTTAATTGAAAAAGCAAATTCCACCTCAAACTAATGCCCCTTCAAGCAATTGCATTAAATAAACTCTTTTCTTAGCTGCTCCGGTGTTTTGGGTGACAGGTAGGCAAGGGGAATATCCAGTACGGTCTTTGCGCCTTTATGCCCTTCCCTGCTCAGCTTGTATGCAGCTCTGGCGAAAGCCACCAGTACGCTTGCTGTGAACATGGGATTACTGTCAAGCTTTAGTGAAAACTCCACTATATGATTGCTGTTATCCGCTGTAATTCCACTTCGCATGACAAATCCACCATGGGGCATCGCTGTATGATTTTTGAAAAATTCGTCCTCTGAAATAAATGTTACCTTTGTATCATAGTCTGCAAAATAGTTGGGCATATTCCTGATTTCTTCCTCAATGGCCCTTTTGTCGGCTCCATCTTCCGCCACCACATAACAATCCCTAAGGTGCATTTGTCTTGTTGAAAGCCTGGGATTTTCTCCGCTTCTTACCTTTTGAAGAGCTTCCTCTTTTGGCACGGTATACTGCACGCCGTACTTCACGCCCTTAACTCTTCGAATGGCATCTGAATGCCCCTGGCTGACACCTTTGCCCCAAAATGTGTATCCGTTTCCCTTCGGAAGTACCGCGTCCGCAAGAACCCTGTTCATTGAAAAGAGACCCGGGTCCCAGCCGGCAGATATTATTGCGACATTATTACCTGCTTTTGCAGCCTCATCCATGGCTTCATAAAACGCAGGAATTTTTGCATGGGTGTCAAAGCTGTCAACCGTATTAAACAATCTGGCAAACATTGGTCCCTGCTCCGGCAAATCGGTAGCGGAACCTCCGCAAAGTATCATAACGTCAATTTCATTCTGCATTTCGGGGGCTTTTGAAATGTGCAGCAATTTTGTATCCGGACTCTTCAAGGTTCCCGCCCCAAGCTCTCTTCTTGAAAATACCGCAACAAGCTTCATGTCTTCATTTTGACTTATTGCAAGTTCAACACCTTTTCCAAGGTTTCCATATCCTACAATTCCGATTCTTATCATATTGGCCTGATCCTTTCTTTTAGATGTACAAACAATAACCACTCTATTTATTTTATTCTAATTATCATATAAAACAATTACAATAAAAATTTCTTAAATTTTTTTCATGAAAATATAATTTTCAGATTTATTATTTCATGAAACCGGAATACCTTTTTCATGAAAAACCCAAATAAATGAGAATTTTTGAAAATCCCTTTCCTGACTTATTCGAAGAGTTCCAGCCTGCCATCGGCATTTTTGGGAACATCCATCATTATTTTTGCAACTAAACCTTCTCCAAGGGGAATTGTGACTATCTGAGAGTTTGTTTCTCCAAAATCATACAACCCCCGTACTTGCTTGCCGGTGCCAAGGGCGACGCAAGTAGGACATCCTTTATGCACTTTTGTATCCCCCAAGGTTTCGTAGCACTTTCTGCCAACCAGTTCTTCTCCGGGAAACATGTCTGCATGAGCCTTGTTGCACCAGATCAAATTCATGTCCTTATCAACTACCATAATTTTAAAAAGCGGTGAAGAAACAATTTTATTACTTAAGAGCTGCATTATCTTGTCTTCCACAGCAATTCCTCCTTTTAAATGTTTTAAATCCCTTTAATCCTTTTACCGGTGGTATTTGTAATAGGCAGTGAATACTTCTGTTTCTCCTGCATCTTTATCTTTATGAGTAATAACCACGCCATTCAGGCTCATTAGCTCGGCAATATCTATATCCGCAATCTTTTTTCTCAGTATAATATCATTCGCACTAATAATAGAAATTTCATCATTCACTATGTTTATGATACCGTTTTTCCCTATGACAATTTCCGAACTCCCTTTCTCTCTTTTTGTTACATATTTAACTTCCTTTTTATCAAGTTTCTGTAAATTTATGTATTTGTCACCCTTTTCTTTGGAACGGCTGCCAAACATGATTAGCTCTCCTTACCCGATTAGTAAAAGCATTGATAGTGATAGTGTTATCAATTCATTAAAATATGCTCGCTGCAAAATAATTTTTGTTATACTTATTTCAACTATAAGCTTATATTTTATTGCAATAAATTGTCAATTGATTTTTATTTTTTCCACAAAAATGTCTACAACAACTTCATGGACAACGTCTCTAATACTGTCACCTACGGCAGCAATTGCCATTGTCGTGGTTAATAAATGAACAATCAGTAAAATCTATTTGTTTTAGATTTAATTATCACTGTTTCATTTAACTACTTGATATAAATGAAATGATACTGCAAAAAATATGTCTGTATTCTTATAACAAGAATGCATTTTTAAATTTTGGCCGGTTAAGCAGCATTTGACAATTTGCCGGCAAAGAAGGGAGATGCTGATGAAAATAAAAAAACTATTCACAGTTGTTTTAATATTTATATTGGCTACGTCCGGTTTAGTCACTATTTCATTTGCCCAGACTTTTACCGACGTACCGGAAGACCATCCTTATAAAGATGCTATTGAATTCTGTCAGCAAAAGGGTTATGTAGTTGGAATTGATGAAACCACATTCATGCCGGATGCCAAGCTTACCAGAGCACAACTTGCCGTTCTCTGGTGCCGTATACTGAGCATCAGGGACAAAAACCACAAGTTTGCAGACATCACACAGCTTGCAAATTACTGGGATAATGCAGTCATTGTTTTAAACAGCCTTGGCATTGTAAAAGGTGTAAGTGAAACCAGTTTCTCACCGGACAGCTACATTACAAGAGAACAGTTGGCCCTGCTTACCAAGAAGACTTATAAGCTTGGTGCAGAGGATCCGGATGCATATAAGCAATATACAGACCATGAGTCCATATCCGAATGGGCACGGGATGGAATCTCATCTTGCATCAACGCTGAAGTGTTTGAAGGATTGTTTGATAAAGAAAACTTCATGCCTCAGGAGCCTGTAACAAGGGCGGAGCTTTGCAAGCTTGTATACAACTTGTCATTGCCAAAATACACAATTACAATCGCTCCCCTTGAAGGCGGTACAATTACAGCAAGTCATGCCAGAGCCCGGGCCGGCACACTTATATCGCTGGATGTAATACCAGATGAAGGCAAACAGTTGAAACCCGGTACTCTGAAATACAATGACACCCCTATAGAAGGCAACACCTTCATAATGCCTCCGGAGGACGTGCTCATAACAGCAGAATTTGAAGATATACCACCCGTACTGGAGTCAATTGAAGTTACAAGCGAGCCTGACAAGACCACCTACACTGTCGGAGAGGCATTGGATTTAACAGGACTTGTTATTACAGCTACCTACAGTGACGGATCGCAGGCTGTTGTAACAGGCTACACGACCGACCCTGCCGAAGGCACAACCCTTGACACCGAAGGCACGGTAAATGTAGTAGTCAGCTATACCGAAGGAGACATTACAGTGACCACATCCTTTGATGTGGAGGTTACTGATGGCGAACCGGAACCTGCAACCCTGGAGTCAATAGAGGTTACAAGCGGACCAAACAAGACAACCTATACAGTCGGTGAAGCACTGGATTTAACCGGGCTGGTTATAACCGCCACCTACAGTGACGGCAGCACCAATGCTGTAACCGGTTATACCACCAATCCGGTTGAAGGTGAAGCATTGAACACAGAAGGTACGGTTACTGTAACAGTAAGCTATACTGAAGGTGAAATTACAAAGACAGCAACATTTGACGTACAGGTTAACCCCGCCGATACAAACGGTAATGAGTAGCCTATAATACAAATTGAGAGACCAGGGGGACGGTTCTTGTGATCCCTCCCTGGTCCCTTTTATATATGCATTCTTTTACTCAGCTCATTGATTATATTCTCGCCCTGAAATATCAATATGGCAGACAAAAATATAATACTTACCGCTACACAAATTGTGGACGGATAAACTACATTGACCCAACCAAAAAGTATGAATAGTATTGGAATTATGCCAAACAGTCCTGACAGGAAAAAGTAGGCAATATAATCCCTGACGCTCAATCTCATGGCTTTCGCCGTTATATACATCACAACCATGGCAGATACATTTGCAATAGGTATTAAGTATTCCAGGGACCAGCCCCGCCAGTCTGTTGCCCAGTCCCAAAGGATGGAAAGCAGTGAAACAACCGTTACCTGCCACATAATATTTTTTGATATGTTGTGCCTTTTTCTGATAACCAGGGCCAGGCTGATCCACATGCTGATAACACCAAACAAAACATATCTGAACCAGTTGTTAAACAACATAAAAAATCTGGATATGGTAAAACTCGAGACTATTACCACCACCGAAACAAAAGCCATTATCCTTATAGCCATGTGCCGTACATACACAGGAGGTATATGGGGAAACACCTTCTCCTGTATTTCGCCGCCATCAGGCAAGGTATTCATGCACAGCGGGCATTTTTCCATATCACCACGAATATTAACATGACAGTAATTGCAATACTGCATAGTCCACTTCACCTCCGGTATGGTACCAAATCTTACCCTTATTGTGCGTTGCCCGTTTACCGTTACCTCTCCTGTTACAGGTTTGAAGATATCTCAATTTCAATACCCCTTTCGGCAAGAAAACTGAAAAACGTTCTCTGTATGTCGGTTTCCAGATATGGGGAGTTAAAACCCACCACCAGCCTGTCCTTGTAAGTACACATGGTTATCTGGGGTCTTACTGCACTGGTAAAAACACTGAATTGCCGTATATACGAGCTAAAATCATCCGGCATGTAAATCCGGCCTAAATTTGAGATGGAGGCGGTCAAATCCTTGTTGTTGAAATAATTGGCAATCCTTAAAGACAATTCTTTAAGCGGCAACGGCACAATTCTTGTAAAGGGGTTCTTCTCGAGGGATATATACCTGTTCAGGTAATCCTCCATCCGATCCCTGGTCAGTTCCTTGTGAAAACTCTCATTAACGCTTTGAATTATATCCTCAAAGTTCACATTGTTTTCATCAAAATGGCAGCTTATTCTCATGGTACTGAAAAAATTCCTTGCGGTAACAGACTTGAAGTATTGTCTCAGATTGATGGGAACTGACATAACTACAGCACAGTCCCTGCTATGCGCAGGTATCTGTTTATATATGGAGTAGATGAATAAAGCTGTTAAAAATACAGTTAATGTTGTGTTATACCGGTGCGCTTCCTTTAGAACATCTTCGGCGGACATGGAACCCTCTATTACCTTCAGCCTGTTTTCATCCACCCTTGCTCCCTTTACATGATAGGATTTTTTACTTCTTTTTCCTTCCCCGCTCTTATTCAAAAGCTTGAAGGCATGTCCTCCGGTATAATATTTTTCAAAGCTGTCTTCCGTTTTTTCGCTGATTGATGCATTATAGGCCAATTCAGGCGCTTTGCCGTTGAACTTCTCCTCATATTTCATCAATAAGTAGCTGGCTACCAGCGTTTGCAAAAACCAGAGGGCGCCCGTTCCGTCAGACAGAGCATGAAAAACTTCAATGCTTATTCTTTTATTGAAATAAAATACTCTAAACAACAAGTTTCTTAATTCTTTAAAATAAATAGGCGCGCAAACAGGATTTGATTCCATTTTTACTTGTGGTTTCATATCACTGTTTTCGAAATAGTACCAGAAAACTCCTCTCCTTAATACCGACCTGTATAGAGGAAATTTTTCAAGGGTCGCATCCAGGGCTTTCTGAAGAATTTCCGGATCTACATCCTCATAAAGCTCACAAGAAAGCCGAAATACTTTTGTATCCTGAAAATTTGCAGTGGCAGGAAAAATTTTAGAAGCATTATCAAGTTTTGTCCATTCAACTCTTTTCTTCTGTTTCATGGCCATCCCCTGTAACGGAAACTTGTGAAAAGGCCTTTAAGCCTTTCTTTCTCCATTTTCCTTTCTTATAGAAAAATGTTGTGATAATAGCCCCACATGTCCAGGCAACCAAAAGTGAAACAAATGTTGATTCAGGCCTTCCCGCAGGATAAGCAGCGCTTCTGGTAAAGTAGGCAATAGTGTAAGCTACAGGAACTCTCAGGACAACAGTGACAATAAGTGAAATCCACATTGGAGTCATGGTATCCCCCGCTCCCCTCATTATGCCTGAAAGGCTCTGGGTCACTGCCATTGCAATATAGCCTACTGCAAGAATTCGCATCATGCGCATGCTAAGATCGACCAATTCAGCTGTATCAGTAAAAATACTCATAAGGTATCTTCCAAAAATCAAAATTATTATGGTTATTACAATTGAAACTCCTACGGCAATTTTTAAGCCATCCTTCATTCCCTTATCTATTCTGTCCATTTTTTTAGCGCCAATATTCTGCCCCGTGAAAGTAGTCATCGCACTGCCAAAGGTAAAATTGGGCATCATGGCAAACCCGTCGACTCTCATGACTATAACATTGCAGGCAATAACCAATTCTCCGAAGCTGTTAGTAAGGGATTGCACTATCACCATGGCCAGTGAGAATATTCCCTGGGTCAACCCTGACGGCATGCCAAGCTTCAGGAGTTTTAAGGAATATTCCCTGTCAAGCTTCAACATTTTAAGATTGAGATCGAATATATCTTTCATTCGCATAAGCTTGATTAAACATAATACAGCAGATATTCCCTGGGCGATTACCGTCGCCAGTGCAACTCCCGGGACGCCCATTTTAAAGCTTGCAACAAACCATATATCAAGTCCTACATTAAGCATAGTCGAAATCAGCAAAAACATCAATGCCGAAAAAGAATCACCCAGGCCCCTCAGGATACCTGAGAAAATATTGTAGAAAAAGAACCCGGCACTGCCCACAAAAAATATGACAAGGTAACCATCGCACCAATCAATTATCGAATCAGGTGTTTTAAGAGCGGCCAACAGCGGACGGGCAGTCAAAGGCCCAATAATCATAAGGATTATTGATGCTATGGCTGTAAGGGTAATACATACACCGATAGTCCGGGAGAGCCGCAGCCGGTCCTTTGCTCCAAAATACTGTGAAACCATTATTCCTGCTCCCATTGCAATACCAACAAACAAAACAAGCAAAAGGTTAAGTATTGGTGCTGCACTGCCTACAGCAGCCAATGCATTGTCTCCGACATACTTACCCACAATAATAGAATCGGCTGTATTATAAAATTGCTGTGCGATGTTGCCAAGCAACATTGGAAAAGCGAATTCAACAATTCGCTTCCATGGCGTTCCTTCAGTCATGTCTTTTGGTTCAAACAATTCTCTTATCTTTATCATAAATGTCTCCTTCAGCGTTCCTTCAAAATATGTTGTGATTTTCTTCATAAAAAAATTACCATGCTGTTGCAGTTTGTTGACCCGGTATTTGTTTGTAATGCTTTTGCACGTCCCTGATTACCGTGTCCGGTTCATTATTATTCGTATAAACTACATCTTAACTGATACAGCATTATTCAGTTCAGTATTATTCATTTCACGTTTGCGAATTTGATGCCGGGCATAGAAAAAGCTGCCTACCTGTCCAAGACCCGCCAGCGACCAGGTTATCGGGTAGCATATGAAAAGCATTGTCACCGTTGGATACCAGGCGAAAAAAGTAGCCAGCCAGACGATTCGCATAACACACGCTCCAATAAGTGTGCATAGCATCGGAAGTACGGAATAGCCCATGCCACGGGTCAGGCCCGGGAACACATTCATAGTACCACAGGTGAAATAAGCTGCCATCATGATTTTCATACGCTGCATTCCAAGGTCGATAACCGCTGGGTCTGTCGTGTAAAAACCGAGCAATGATCTTCCAAAAAGTACAGTGGCACCGCTTATGATAATCCATGTGGTAAAAATCAGCACTGTGCTTACCTTTGCAATGGTATCAATCCGGTCATATTTTTTCGCGCCTACATTTTGTCCTGTAAAGGTTACAGCAGCATTATAATATGCATTCATTGCAGTACCTACAAAGCCCTCAATATTGCTGGAGGCGGAACTTGCTGCAACCATGGTTGAACCAAAGGAGTTGATTGCCGATTGTATCAAAACATTGGAAATTGAGAACAGCGCGCTCTGAAGACCTGCAGGCAAACCAATCTTCACAATGCTTGCGAGTTTACGGCTGTTAAACCCCATTTTCCGGAAAGAAAAGTGTATTGCTCCATGGCTCCTGGACAGGCAAATCAATATGAGCAGCGCAGACAGACACTGGGAAATTACCGTCGCCCATGCAACACCGGCCACACTCATATCAAACACAACTATAAAAAACACATTAAGTACAACATTTACTATGCCTGTAATAATCAGGTAATACATCGGATGACGACTGTCACCTACAGCCCGCAGGATTGCTGCACCAAAGTTATACACCATGCTGGCAGGTATGCCTACAAAATATATTTTCATATATAATACTGATAAATCTATTACATCCTCCGGAGTGCCCATTAATTCCAGGATGGGCTCACAAAGAATAATTCCCACCACCATGACAACCAGTCCGGTTATTACGCTGATAGTTATAGAAGTATGAACAGATTTGCTCACTTCATCCGGCCGGTCTGCACCTGCATCCTGTGCAACTATTACGCTTGTGCCCACTGATAATCCCATAAACAGACCAACAATCAGGTTAATAAGTGAACCTGTTGCACCTACCGCGGCAAGTGCATGATTACCTGAAAAGCGGCCTACCACCACCATATCCGCAGCGTTGAACAAAAGCTGCAGAATATTCATAGCCATAATAGGCAAGGCAAATATCAGCATATTGCTAAAAAGCGGTCCACTGCACATATCTATATCCCGTTTTCGTGGAACCATAAAAGTACTCGCTCCCTGTGAAGTCATTTTTCGAAAATTACATAATATCATACCATATTGGCAAAAGCAATTCAAATATAATCAACTCCGATTTTTCAAGTATTTTTCGCCTCTCAATCCGGATTTTAAGGGCATGCTGCTTTGTAACCACCATAGAGCTTTGGAGGTAGCGTAATCTACTACAAAAGTAGCATAAAAAGGGTCATTAAAGCTAATTGATTGCTTTAAACCTATCAACTTATAATTGTCAAGGGGGTTCCAAGCCTCTAATAAATACCATAATATAGGAATGGAAGGTGAAATTATGAAAAAAACAAAAATAATTGCAGGTGTTGTTATCCTATCCCTGGTGCTGGCAGGTATAGGATATGCCATCTGGGCAGATGAGCTAAGCATTGGTACAACAGTTTCCACCGGAATACTGGAGGTTGAATTTGTTGAAAGTCATTTTCCTGTCGAGGTCTATGATGCCTTCAGCGACCTTCAGGTTACCAGGGATAAAGATACTTTGACTGTAATATGCAGTAACATGTATCCCGGAATGTATCTGACTATTTGTTCAGAGATGGAAAACACAGGTACAATTCCAGCATTGTTTGACAGGGTCACGGTTAATTTCAGGGGAAATGAGGAACTTAAGAATGAATTGTTTGTAAGCATGCTGAATTTTGCCCTGTATGACTCCAATGACGGGCTCCTTAATGAATCTTTGGCTATGTATACTGACTTTCCGTTATCACAGCTTGAGGATAAGCTAAATGAACTCTTGAGCGGTGTAAGGCTTGAACCCGGCGAATACCTGGTAATGGGAGGTAATCCGTCAAACAAAACAGGAAAAAGCGTTGAGCCATATCTGGACCTCTATGTCAGCGATGATGCAGGTAGTGGTATAGAAGACAAGACCCTGGAATTTGACATCATTATCCAATGGAAACAATTTAACAAATAGCAACAAATTTTAACGGGCATTCTGTTAATCATGACTTGCAGCATACCATAATTTTATAATCATTACCAGGTGGTGAAGACCGCTCGTCATTTTCTTATTACCAAATACGCTGCTGACAGCAGCGGCAGAATGGAGGATTGCCATGAAAAAGATTAAGTTTACCAAAGTATTGGTCATGGTCATAACGTTGATTCTTATTTTTCAGTTTAATGCGAACCTGTCTTTTGGAGCAGAAATTATACCGGCTGATACATGGATAAGCAGCCAGGGTACTGGAAGTTTTTTATTTGTACCGGCATATAGTGATGAATATACCATGCAGTTTAAAGGCAATATTTTCATAGAGATTTTTGATTCCAACAATAATCTGATTGCAAAAAACTATATTGGAGAAAGCATCCTGGAAAGCCCTCTTACGCAGAAAGTTCTTAAAGCTTACCTCACTCAGGGAGAGACTTATACAATAAAAATTGTGCCAAAAATAAACAGTGCATACAGATTTATAATAATTGGAGCAACTCCTTCAGGCGGGGATGAAACAGCCAGGCTGCAGGGTAAAGTTGCAAAAGCTGACGCAGACCGGGATCCTTCAAACAACTTGCCAATAGCCGGAGCTCTAGTTTCAGTCAGAAAGAATAACACTTCAGAAACAAGACAGACATACACTGATGCCAATGGTTTCTTCTCCTTTGAAGATCTTGCCGTAGGCGAATACACGGTGACTATTTCAAAGGAAGGCTTTGTTACTTACAGAGACGAGCACCTTGATATACCGTCAACCGGCAAGACTCTGAATATAATAATGGAAGTTGACAGCCACAGTGAGTTAAGGGGCAAAGTTACAATCGCTGATGACGATACAGATATGACCAATAACCTGCCGTTGGAAGGTGTTCAGGTTACTGCGACAAAGCTGGGCATAACCGCAATGATAAATAGGACAGCAGTTACCGCAGCAGATGGTTCATACTCCATAATAGATATGACACCAGGCTTATACAGGGTAACATATACAAAAGCCGGTTATATGGAAATAATACAGGATGTAATTATACATGAGGGGGAAGTTACTGTAGCTAATGCAACCCTTGAGGTAATATCAGATGATTTCAGCGGTACCGGCACCGCTTCTGGAACCGTTATTAATGCATTGACAGGAGCCGGAGTGGAAAGCGGGTTGACTCTTAATGTAAGAAGGGGTTATGATGTCACATATGGTGACATTATCGAAACTACCTACACAGGCTCTAATGGTGCATACTCCGTAACACTGCCTGCTGGAAACTACTGTGTTGAGGTAATTGATGAAAGAAGCGTGCCTGATGGTTATGTACGCTATCAAAGCGGCTTCTTCAACATCAAGGTTCTTGGCAATAAAACCATTGGCAATCAAAACGGCACCGTGACACCTATATTGCCTGAAGGGCAAATTCGCGTCATATTAAGATGGGGTGAATATCCCTGGGATCTCGATTCCCATATGACAGGTCCCAGAGTTGATTCCGAGGATAGGTTCCATGTCTATTGGAGCAATAAACAATATAGATACTATGATGAAAACGGTATTTATACAACATATGTAGATTTGGATGTTGACGATGTAACAAGCTACGGACCGGAAACAACAACCATTTACAAACAAACAGACGGTATATACAGGTTTTTTGTACATGATTACTCCAACAGAAATTTAACCGACACCATGGCTATGGCAAATTCAGGTGCTTACGTACAGGTTTATATAAGTGACGGACTGGTTGCAACATATTATGTACCACAGGAGCCCGGAACCTTATGGCATGTGTTTGAATATGACAGCACCACAAAGCAAATACACGCTTTGAACACTATGACGTATCAATCTTCTTATGCTGATATTGGATTAATGAGTGCTCCTGCCTTGCCGGAACCCGGCAGTATTGAAGAAGACATCCGGATAATTGCTGAGTCAATATCTGAGGATAAATAATAAAGTTGGTTCTATACCCCCTCTTTCACCTGTAATGGTAAAGGGTCTATTTAAACATATTGGCTGTATTTCCTGGTTTGATAAGGCTTGCAGTAATTGAATATGGTCCGGGCATAAAGGTTAACGAAAAGACTGCACCAAAAGTTTCTTCCTTCGGTGCAGTCTCTACTTTTATGTCTTTATTTGAAAAAGCTTTTCAAACATCTTTATTGTTAAAAACCATTCAAATACTTGTCTGAGACAAACTCCATTTTTAGAAGCTTATCAGCTTTACTTTTTAGAACAAGACCTATCAGTCTTCAGTCGGGATCAGGAGTTTCACTTGCGCGGTCTCGGAAGCATTAATAGTCACATTGCTGCCCTTAACGTTTTCCAATTTAATATTTCTCTGGTTTGCAAACAGGTCAAATATTTTGTATTCCGTATTGCCGTCGTCACCCGTGCCTGTATTTATTGTAAGACCGTCAAATTTTACATTTTTGAGTGTAGTATCATTGGCATTGACAGCCAAAGCGCCAACGGTAACCGGTATGCCTGCCCTAACGCTAACGCTTATTGTAAGATTTTCAAATACCACATTTTCAATATAAGCTTTGTCAAGGGAAGCAAACAAACCGCCAATCTTGCTTGTGTCCTGATCAAGTTTCTTGCTTAACAGTTTAACTTCAATATTCTTTAACTTATAACCGTTGCCATATATCTTGCCGCTGAACTTTTCAGCCATCTCCACAGTAATACCCTTGAAATCTATATCATTTTCCAGAATATACCCGTCTACTGTTTTCCCTGACGCATCTGTTTCCGTAAATGCATACTTTCCTGCTGTTTTGATGCTTTCAGGACTGGATATGCGAATATAATTTCCTTCTATGTATTTAAGATAAATAACTTTGTCTGCCGTATTCTTCTCGTATTGAACGATGGCATTCTCGATTATCTCATCTTTGCGTTTTCTGATTTGATTCCTGACTTCAGGATCATTAGTCGTTATTTCATAACCCAGTCTCCATAAATACAAATCTGATGTGTCTCTCAAGCTATCCATTTCGTCTTCGTCAGGTTCGACATATTGCACCTTTTTAAAGTATTCAGGAAACTCCTCAAAAAGCTGGGCATAAATTTCTTCATCCGACGGGATTAGCTCCGAATGAGTATATATTGAAAAATCATAGGGTATGGTGCATTCCTTATCCTGATAATACCCTGCAAACGTGTAGTTATCCTTTGCAATAAGCTTCTCAGCTGCACTGGACAATTTCTGAATCGGTGAGTCGCCGGTTATGTTTTTTGTAAACATTACCTCGCCGCTGGCGCTATCGATATATTCAACTTTACCCTGCTGTATCCATCTTGCATAAAGTGTCATATCACCCTGTACCCTGTCTTCGTCAAAATCCCATCTGTCTTCTGCTTTAAAAGAATACCCGATAACATTTCCGTTGCCATCTGTGATATCCTCTTTTGCAGTATACCAACCTGCAAGAAGATACCCGTCCTTGATGGGCTGAATAAGCATGTTGGATGATCCTGCAGGTTCATACAGATACGAATTTTTCATATAATATGTCTCTCGTATTTCCCGCGAGTTTATAACCCCACCAAGCGCGTTATAAAATACCTGGCAGTCATAATGCCAGGCCTTTGGATCTATACCTGATTCATCACTGGAACACGCAGAAGTCAGCATAATACCAATGGATAAAATAATTATAAATATACCACGATATAGAATCCCTGACTTTTCCCTTGCCTTTACCATTGTTGTTTCATTTCCCCCTTGACATCTTGAATTTATCAAACAGTTCCTGCTTTTCAAACCTTTTCCCTTTGGTTTCGGGTACCAGCCATCGTCAAAATTTAAAAGCCTGTTTTTTTATTTCGTTTTAACTACTGCTTGCAGAACCTTTGATAAAAGCCGGTAAAGTATTTACCTGAATTTTTTATTATTCAACGCTGAATAAATTAATCTATTTAAACCATACCTTAAGGCAAAACAAAATAAATAACGCAAATATGCCAAAAAAGACAATGCCAAAAAGGATATACGAGAAAGCTATTGCGGCTGCAATTCTACGTTTCTCTTCATTTGCAATCTTTACAGCATCCTTTTCATCATTCTTTTTTTTGCGCCTACCGAAGGCAAAAATCTTAAAAATTGAAGGCGGTATGCCATCGATATCCATATTTGCAATGACACGTCCGTCATCAAAATCACCATTGGAGTTTTTCTTTTCTTTCATATCTACCATTGAATGCCCCATATTATCGGCTTTTATACCTTATTGTACAGGTGGCATGCCACCTGGTGGCCTTTTTCAATTTCCCTTAATTGCGGAACCTTCTTGGAGCAAATATCCATGCAGCTTGAGCACCTTGTACGGAATTTGCATCCGGAAGGCGGATTTATAGGGCTCGGGAGGTCTCCTGTAAGTATAATGCGGTTCATCTTATGATCCGGATCAGGCACCGGTACCGCCGATAGCAAGGCTTTGGAATAAGGATGCATCGGATTTGCAAAAACACTTTCCTTGCTGCCATATTCCACCAGGCTTCCAAGATACATAACGCCAATTGTATCTGAAATGTGCTCCACAACCGACAAGTCATGGGAGATGAACAGGTATGTATAACCAAATTGAGCCTGCAGGTCCATTAAAAGGTTGATTATCTGGGCTTGTATTGAAACATCAAGGGCACTGACCGGTTCATCGCAGATAATGAACTTTGGTTTCAGCGCAACTGCTCTTGCTATACTTACTCTTTGCCTTTGTCCGCCGGAAAATTCATGTGGATAGCGGTAAAAGTATTGAGATGGTAGTCCGCAATCATTCATAACCTTCAGTATGTGCGACCGGTACTCCCCCTTGGGTACTATTTTGTGTTCTCTTACTGCTTCCCCTATTATTTCGCCGATAGGAAGTCTCGGTGACAGGCTTGAATAAGGATCCTGAAAAATCATCTGCATCTGAGGCCGAAGTTTTCTTAAAGCTCCAGACGGCAATGTTGCAAGGTCCTTGCCGTCAAACAGCACCTGGCCTCCCGTAACTTCGTGAAGCCTCAAAATTGTTCGCCCTACAGTTGTTTTTCCGCAGCCTGACTCTCCCACCAGTCCCATGGTTGTCCCTCTTTTTATAGTAAAGGAAACATCATCAACTGCTTTAACAAAAGCCTTTTCCTTGGAAAGGGAAAACCTTGACAAGGGATAGTACTTTTTCAAGTTTCTCACTACTAAAATATCATCATTATTATTTGTATTGGTTCTGTCAATTTCCATGGCGGTTTACCTTTACTCCTTTGAATTCTCTACATCATGTATTTTGCTTTCATTATACAAATGGCAAGCTGTAAAGTGTGTCTCTGAAAATTGTATCATTTCAGGATACTTTTTCGCGCATATATCCATGCACTTGTCACACCTGTTGTAAAAATAACAATAATCAGGCATGTTGATTGGGCTTGGAACCTGCCCTTTGATGCTGAAAAGGCGATTGCCTTTAGTTTTATTGCTCGGTCTCGACATCATGAGACCTACGGTATACGGATGCCTGGGGTTATGGAATATCTCCCTGGCAGTACCCTTTTCAATAATTCTTCCTGCATACATGACAACCACATAGTCCGCCATCTCTGCAATAACACCAAGGTCGTGGGTAATCAGCATTATGCTTCCATTCATTTTTTCCTTTAAATCTCTTAACAGATCAAGTATCTGGGCTTGAATGGTAACGTCAAGGGCAGTAGTCGGTTCGTCTGCAATAATAAGCCTGGGATTGCAGGAAAGAGCCATTGCAATCATTACACGCTGGCGCATACCGCCGGACAATTCATGGGGATAGCTTGAATATACTTTATCCACCATGGCAATTCCGACACTATGCAACAACTCCTTTGATTTTGCCCTTGCCTGTTCAGCAGTTGTTCCCTTTTCGTGCAGCAGAATAACCTCATCCATTTGTTCTCCAATCTTGAAAACAGGATTAAGGCTGGTCATCGGTTCCTGAAATATCATGGAAATATCCTTGCCACGGATTTTGTTCATTACATCCAGTGGCATTTTTGTTACATCGTAACATTTGCCGTCACTTGCCTGGTAACGTATTTGACCGCTTACAATCTGTCCCTGTGGAGCCTGAACAAGCTGCATGAGGGAAAGACTTGTAACTGACTTGCCGCATCCCGACTCACCTACTACACCCACCGTTTTTCCCTGGGGTATGTCAAAGGATACTCCGTTGACTGCTTTTACAGTTCCCACTTCGGTGAAAAAATACGTATGCAAATTATCAAATTCAACAACATTGGATGGATCCCTCATCTCTGTGAGATATTCCGACTCGGGAACATTTCTTCTTCTCTTTTTCCTCTCAAATTCCCTTATGATCCTGTTATTCTCCTTGCTAATCCGGATTTCCTCACGCAGGGTCATATAATGTGTATCGTCAATACTCTCTACTTTATTTTGTTTAAAACCGTTCAATATGTTCATTGTCTTACCTACCTTTTCATCCTGGGATCAAATGCGTCTCTGAGACCGTCACCGATAAAGCTGAATCCTAAAACAGTAATTACAATAAGTACACCCGCAGGAACCCACATATTCGGGTAGTTGGCAAGAATCTCCTGCCCCTTTGAAGGATCGGCCAGCGCAATCATTGAACCCCATGCTGCTCTCGGGAAGGGAACTCCTAGTCCCAGATAAGAAAGAGTGGACTCGTAAATTATTATTCCACCAAGACCCAGAGTTGCACTGACAATCAATTGAGGTATCGCATTGGGAACAAGATGTTTGAATATTTTATGTATAGTTTTAATGCCGGTGGTTGTAGCTGCCATCATAAATTCCTGCTCTCTCAGCATTAGTATCTGTCCCCTGATAATGCGGGCAGCTCCGGTCCAGCCCATCAATGTCAAAAACGCCATAAGATAATAAATCCTGTGTTCAGCCGGTATGGCCTCAATTGAAGATATTGTCGCCGAAAGTATCAACAGAATCGGAAGACCGGGAAGGCAGGCAAAAATATCCACAATCCTCATAATCAACTGGTCAACCCATTTTCCAAAATATCCAGCCAGTCCTCCAAGTATAACACCTATAATTGTTTCCAAAAAAATAACTATAAAGGAAATTAACAATGAAATACGGCCTCCGTACATAAGTCGTGTAAATATATCAAAACCTGATGTGTCGGTACCAAGCCAGTGTTCTTTGGAAGGTGGCGCTTTAAAATGTACAATCGTCTTTGATTTGTCAAAATATGTATATGTTCTGCCGTCCGGTCCAACGAAATCGGCAGTAGTTACCATGTCTGAAATACGCTCTATCCTGAATACCTGAAGCTCCTTATAACCCCAGGTTGCATTAATAATTAAAGGTCCGGCGAAAGAAAACAAAAATACGAAAACAATCATTATCAAACCGGCAATTGACAGTTTGCTTTTAAAAAAACGTTTAGCTACCATCCTTCCAGGGGAAATTACCTTAAAGGTCTCTTTCGGTGCAGCTTGGTTATCGTTAATTTCTGTGGAACTCTGACTTTTTTCATTGTATTCAGTCTGCATCTAAAATCCCCCCTTATGACAGTTTTACTCGTGGATCGACAACCATGTACATCAAATCTGAAATGAGCATACCTGAAACTGTCAGGATGGATAAAAACATATTGTACCCCATGATAAACGGGATGTCCCCCTGAATGGTTGCCCTATAAGCCATGTACCCAATCCCGGGTATAGCAAAAACCGTTTCTGTTATCATAGCGCCTCCGAAAAGACTGGGAAGCAGACCCGACAAAGAAGTTACCAGTGGAATCAGCGTATTTCTGAAAGCATGCTTGTAAACAACCGTACTCTCTGGCAGTCCTTTTGCCCTGGCGGTCCTGATGTAATCGGAATTCAGGACTTCAAGCATGTTCGTCCTTGTAAATCTCATGGTGCCACCAATCCCAAGAATTGTTAATACTGCAATAGGCAATACCAAGTGCCAGGCTTTGTCAAGAAAAATTGCAAAATGCTCATTGGGTCCAAACACCTTTGTTGCGGTTGTCAGACCCAGAAGTGGAAAAATTCCAAGCCTTATGGAAAAAACATTCATCAGCAACGCTGACAGAAAAAAGGATGGAAAAGCAGTACCTATCATTGCAAATACTGAAACCGTATAGTCATATGGGCCGTACTGATTTACCGCCGCTTTAATTCCCATAGGTATTGCTATTATTATCTGAAGAATATATGAAATGAAAGCTACAGTAAATGAAATCCAGATATAATCTGCCAAAACAGCGGTGACAGGTTTGGAATACAGGAAAGAATGCCCCAGGTCACCTGAAAAAGCGCTCAGCAGCCAGGAAAAATAACTTTTCATTATTCCCTTGAAACTTTTATCCGCAAGTCCATACAACTGCTTTAATCGCATAACGTCTTCCATTGTCATTGAACCGCTTTGAAGCGCTGCTGCCGTCTGATTATCAATATAGTCCGCCGGCATAAGCATGGAAAGCATGTAAATAAGTATGGAAGCCCCTATTAGAATAAGCAGTGCAAGAAGCAGTCTCTTTATAATATAGTTCAACATAATTATCCTCTGCCAATCTGCAATGTATTTGTAAGCACAAGGCTTGAGCATGACGCCCAGGCCTTGTGCTTGTATTTAGTGCGTATTAGTTATATTCAGCCTGTTAGTTCAGCTCAACATTCCAGATATAGCTGATCGGGCTCTGGAAAGGAGTTACATCTTCACCGGTGAACAAAGTGGAGGTCTTAATGACATCCTTGTTGTACACAAACATGTTCTTCCTCTGGTAAGTAGGAATCTCAACAGCGAGTCCTGTTGAAATTTCAAGAGCACGTTTGTAAATTGCTTTACGTTCCTCAGTGTCAAGAGTGGAACGTCCTGCTATAATGAGCTCATTCAGTTCTCTGAGCATAGCTTTTTCCTCATCTGTACCATTCTGGAACATCCAGTACAGACCGGATCTTGCTGCTGAAGTACCCTGGTTTACTGCAGGATCTGAGTACCAGATCTGGAACATGTCAGGGTCAACACCGCCGCCGCCCCATGCTGCAGCCCAAACCTGAATACCTGAATCATAGGCTGTGCTGAGCTTTCCAAGCAGGTTCTGGTCTACTTCAATATTTACCTTAACACCAATCTTTGCCAATACTTCCTGAGCATCAATGAAGATTGAACCTGCAGGATGGTCCTTGGCCTCTGAAGGAATTGTGAACTTGAATGTAACCTGCTGGCCTGCTTTTTCATGTCCGTCGGGATAGTACATTATATTCTTTTCTGCGTCATATTTGTAACCGGCTTGCAGGAACAGATTCTTTGAGGTTTCTCCGGTGCCATCGTACGGGAACAGGTTTTCAGGATTTTCCGGATATGCCCAGAGTACCTTGGTCATTGTACGATAGTTAACACTTGCAAGCTCACCATAGTAGTTGTCAACTGCAAGCTGTACATTGAAGGAATGAGCAAGAGCTTTTCTTACATCATGTTCCGGAATAGCCTGGCCCTGGATACCGATGTAACCGTATCCGTCATTGTCTACCAAAATGTAGCTGAGCTTATTGTAGTCGCCCTGTCCGGCTGTAATGTCATTAATAATTTTCATTGAAGCGGACGGATCAGAGAAATGAACCGTACCTGTAAGAACTGAATCCAGCTCAGCTCCCAAGTTGATTTCCTGGTAACGGAAGGTCTTGATCTTGGGTGAACCAAGGAGGAAGCTGTCGTTAGCTGTATAAGTTACTACTTTGTCTTTGTATTCCTGGAATATGTACGGTCCGGCGCCCAAAGGTTTGGAATTCTTTGTCTTGAGGAAGTCCATAAATGCCTTGTTTCCTGTATCAACTCCATATTCATTGAGCGTGCCTGTGTATCCGTCTGTATAGTAATGCATAGGTGCTACGCTGACACCAAGTTTAAATATGGCAGTCGGGTCTACACCGTTTAATGTAACTTTAATGAATTCTCTTTCAACACCGTCATCACAAATCACTTTTCCGTATGTGATGCCGCTGATGCTCTTAACACCGCCTGCAACCTGGCCTTCTGTAGAAATATATTCAGCCTTGATATAGTCCTGAATTGACAAATCACCGGCTTTTTCATAGTTTATGCCTGCATCTGACAAATCATATCCGTAAGCTGCCAATATATTGTCCCAGAAAATTTTTGCATTTACAGTGTCCTTTGTAAGGTCGTAAGCAGTTCCGTTGCTGTCGGTGAAAACACCGGTATCCTTATCAACAGAACCAAATCCCCACATACGCATTCCGAATGCCGCCTGGAGATCAGGATCTGCGGCAACCTGTTCAGCTGTATATGGTGCAAAATAACTTGGGATATAGCTCTTATAATTTAAATTTACATAATCAATTATTTCCTGTGCAAATTTTTCTCCGGCTTTATCCAGATAACTCCAGAATTTTTCCTGCTGGTCCTTTGTTACGCCCTGAGCCGGATTTATAACCATTGAACCGTCGTCAGCTGATGTAATGCCAGCCTCAAGTATTGCATCAACCATCTTCAGGGTTTCTGCGCTGGTCTGCAGACGGTACTCTTGCAAGCCTTGAATTTTCAAAGTGTATAAGGTGCTGGAACCGTCGTAGTACGGATCATTCAGAACATAATATGAGAAAAGAACGTCTTTTGCTGTCACAGGATGTCCATCGCTGAAGGTTATCCCATTTTTAAGGATAAATGTGTAAGAAGAGCTTGAACTGTCAGGAGCGACTTCCTGTTTATATTCTATAGCCAGGCAAGGGAAATTGATGCCTGCAGTCGGAGCGCCTGTCTTGTCGTAGTAGAGCAAGCCAAGCTGTGTCATTCCTGCGACATCTGAGTCATATGCTGATGTGGCAAAGAACGGACTAAATTTGCCGTCCAGTGTGCCTGTGCTCACTACCAGCGGAACTGTTGCATTGCTTCCTGTTCTCGGTGTCTTGGATGCATCATATCTGTTTGCCGGAACATCCGGAAGCACTACCTTAGGTGCATCTGTTGTGGGTGCTGCTGTTGTGGGGGCTCCTGTTGTAGACGATGCCGAAGTTGTTCCATCAGTCTGTTTCCCGCCCTGGCCGCAGCTTGCTGCAGTTACAGCAAATACTAACGCCAATAACAGCAAAAGCACTCTTGAGATGTTTTTGTTTCTCATAAATAATCCTCCTTATAAATATTTTT
>DUMO01000005.1 GCA_012839865.1 Clostridiaceae bacterium | reverse complement strand
CACTGATATCTTCAGAGTCCCCTGTTTCACTTGCATCTGCTTCACCGGCATCTTCAGAGTCTCCTGCTTCACTTTCACCGGCTTCACCGGTATCTTCCTTCTCGCTGGTTGCGTCTTCAACTGCTTCACCTGCATCTTTCAGGTCGCAGGTTTCCTCCTCAACCGCTTCATCCGCGTCTTCCAGACTGCCGGTATCTCTATCTTCTGTTTCCTCAAAATCCTCTGCGGCATCTTCAACGATGCTATCCGTCTCTTCATTCAGTTTCCTGAGAATATTTCCATATTCACTGGAGCCAATTTCTGCAGTTTCAACTTCCAGACTTTCGAATCTCTTTCTCCTAAAATAAATAAGTGCTGAAAAAGCAACCACAAACACCGCAGCCAAAAGTTGTGATATCCTGAAGGGGCCAAGCCAAAGACTGTCCAGCCTCAAGCCTTCAATCCAGAACCTTCCGAATCCATATAAAACCATATATAGAAAAGTCACTTCTCCATCCAGCTTTTTATGCTTTCTGAACCATAATAGAAAACCAAAAGCAGCAAAGTTCCAGAGGGACTCATAGAGGAATGTGGGGTGAACCGGAAGAGCCGGATCCACATTAATTCCTTGAATCTGGTAAATTTTCAGCTGACTTGCAATTTTGTTGCCGGTCATTCCCCAGGGAAGAGAAGTATTTCCGCCAAAAGCCTCCTGGTTGATGAAATTTCCCCATCGTCCGATAGCCTGGGCCATTAAGATATAAGGAGCGGCAATGTCAAACATTTTCCACATATTAAGCTTTCGGATCTTGCAAAAAACCATTGTTGTGAGAAAAGCACCGATTATTGCCCCATATATTGCCAGGCCGCCATGCCATATCTTGAAAATCTCAGACGGGTTGTCTTTG
Organism: Clostridiaceae bacterium; assembly: GCA_012839865.1. Taxonomy (GTDB): domain Bacteria; phylum Bacillota; class Clostridia; order CAYPLH01; family DUMO01; genus DUMO01. The sequence continues at coordinate 60,986 of DUMO01000005.1, read as the reverse complement.
AACTCAGACCAACTGAAGACCACATAATACAATCTTGAAAAAATTATTGCAACAGGTGCAGCAAATAGTATTGCATCTATAAGGGTTTCTTCATCCACGCCAAACTTTTTGCTGTCCCTCAGGGCAAAAATAACAGCCAATACAAAAGCTATTGCAATAAAAACCCCATACCAGTATACATTGATTTTCCCGAAGGAAAAGATTACTGGATCAATGTCAAGGCTTATGCCTAATTTCGGAAATTCTATTATGTTCATTTTTCTCCCCCTATACAGGCTTTACTACTGATAGTGCAAGTTTCTCCAAATCAAAATGATCATTGAATACCTCATTTACGTATTCAAAAGTTATTTTATCATATATCTGAGCATAATCAAACACATATGCACCTTTAAAATAAACTGAAATAAAGAAATAGGAAATATTCTCCACAGAGTTCAATTGTCTCAAAAACCGTCCATATTTTGACCGCTTGATTCTTTCAAAGACAGAACGGTCAAGCCCCTTTGCCTTAATATTTTCAATCTGAGCGGCAATTCTGTCTCTTACCTTGATGGGGTCCTTGGATTCTCCGCCAATAATGGAATGTGCATAGTCTTCTTCTATCATATAGTCAAAACTGAAAGTGCTGTTTATTAATCCTTCATTATATAAACTATCGTACAATTCCGAGCTTTTTCCCACAATCATCTCGAGCAGCATATCCACGGCAACTTCTCTTTCCAGCAGGGCTTTGCCTCGAAATCCGGCTTTGTCTTTAAAACCCATTTGAAACTGAGGTGTCGATACCGGCATGCTCAACTCTACATATTTTTCATTGACTGTTTCCGGTTCCTGTGGGAATATTCGTTTTATTTCAGACCTGCTTTCCTTTGTTTTAATGCTGCTTTCAACCTTGTTAAAGATATCGTCGGGATCAACGTCCCCTACTACAAGTATTATCATATTTGAGGGGTGATAGAATGTATTGTAGCAGGTTAACAATGTCTTCTTATCTATTTTGGATATGCTTTCTATGGTTCCTGCAATATCAATTTTTACCGGCATGTTATGATACAGGGCTCCCAGGTAATTGAAAAATACCCTCCAGTCCGGGTGGTCCTGGTACATTTTTATTTCCTGGCCAATAATGCCCCTTTCTTTTTCAATGCTTTCATCAGTCAAATATGGATTTTGGACAAACCTCAGCAAAAGGTTGAAGTTTTCATTAAACCGGTCCGTACAGGAAAACAGATAGACTGTCTGGTTAAAGCCCGTGTATGCATTCGGATCAGCCCCAAGTTCGGAAAATTTGTCCATTATGCTGCCATCCTCCTGATCAAACAGCTTATGCTCCAAAAAGTGGGCAATTCCTTCCGGAACCCGGGTTATATTATTTTCACCGGGTATAATAAACTCGCTGTTAACAGAGCCATAATTGGTCGCATAGGTGGCAAATTTCTTTGAATAACCCTTCTTGGGCACGACAAAGGCCGAAAGTCCGCTTTTATGCTCATATACATAAATTTTTTCATTAAGGTTTTTATATTCAATAATTCTTATATCCATAATAACGCTCCTTTTTTCAAATTTATTCCATTGAGGTTAGAAAATATACCACACCTGGCTCAATCATGTTTGAAACCCTGATTACATCTTCCTTTTTCACGGATTTAATCTTATTGATGAAGGAGGCGGGGGTGTCACCTGTACTGTACAGCACCTGACTCAGATAAAAATCCACCATTCCGGTGTGGCTGTCTGCAATGGATTTTAAAGTAGTTTCAAAGGATTTCAAAGTGGAATCAAACTCATAATCTGTAATATTGCCCTTCTTTATATCCTCCATTTGCTCCCTGATAATGTCAATAGCCTTGTTTTTATTGGCAATTTCAATGCCGCTGCTGATAACCATCAGCCCCTTAAACTTATCAAGCCTTGAAAAAGCATAATATGCCAGGCTTGCCTTCTCCCTTACATTCTGGAACAGTTTTGAGTGAATGCCTCCACCCAGTATCCCGTTGTATACCGCAAGGGCATAATAGTTGTCATCATCCGCCATAATATTTGTTCTGAATCCAAGAGACAATTTGCCTTGATTTACATTCATCCTGTCGGTTATTTCCCTTATGGCTTCAGGCTGCTTTTTCGCTTTCGGTATTTCCACTTTTTTGATTTCACCTCTGGGGAATTGCTTCAGCTTGTTTACAATGCCCTCTATTACCCCGTCGCTGCTGTCACCGGATATAAATACACGCATCGGCAGGGTTTCAATAATATATATATACCTGCGGTATAATTCCTCCGGGGTGATATTCGGAAGATGCTCCACTTTTCCATATTCATACAATTCGTAGGGTTCACCTTTGCATAATTCCTCCAGGCACCTTTCCACTGCATATTGAACCTTGTCATTGATTCGCCCTTCTATCCTGTCTTTCAGGTTTTCTTTTTCCTGCTCCACATAAGCCGGTTTGAACAAACCATTTTCCAGAACAGGCCTGGTAAGAATTTCAATGAGAAGGTCCACGGCTTTTTCTGAAATGTTTTCATCTTTCTGAACAAACCTGTCTGAAATGTATTCAATATAAAAATTAATTATCTGCTGTTCGCCCTTCTTTACAACACCACAGTCAAAGGACGCTCCGTACAATTGCTCCAGATACAGGGCCAAATCCTTGAATGTGGGATGGTTTTCAGTACCTCTTCTTAATACCGCAGGAACCAGCGCATTTTTGGTAACATTCTCTTCACTGAGGTTGTCGTTGAAAAAGATATGAATGGCGTTTGTTTTAAACTTCTCCGTCTTGATGCTGAAAACGTCAATGCTATTAAAAGATGCGATTTTTGATACTTCTTCCCTTTCAATTAATTCATTCATTTTATCTTTCCTTTCAATGTTTATTTTATATATTCAAGCCAAACCTATATTGGCGCAAAGCGAATCAAACCTTTTTTATGCAAGTGTTGCCATTGAACTTATTTATAGTATAATAAAATTCTACCATACTATTCAATATTTTGGAAAATTAATTACCCGGGAATTTTTGAATTACTGTCTTTCTCACATGAACGAAATGTATGAAAAACAGGGCTATTTGCGAAGCAAATCCAGCCAAAAGCAAGCGGGGCCCGATGCCCCCGAGCTTTTCTGGAACATGGCTCTTATTTTGAGAAAACCAATGGTTCAGTTTATGAAAATATCAGAAAAGAGAAACACACTGACCGCTGCATTTAATAGAAGATTACATGTAAAAAGAAAAAGATACCCAAACATGTGCAACATACTCCTGCACATCAATCATTAAGATATTCCACCCTCGGTTTCAAGTCAAGCTTTTCCAGAATCTCATAATAATCCTTCTCACTGAGTTCATCGGGCTTTTTGCCTGATATGCTCACCAAAACGGCTTCAATTACATTTGTCCCGAAGGACCTTCCGTCAAGTTCGGGTGTAGTGGTGACAAGCATGCTGAGGCCGCGTTCTTTCAGCATTTTAACATCATCTGAAGTTACAGTGTTTGTTACTATAATTTTTCCAACCATATCCCTTGGCATATACTTTTTTATATAATGAAAATCACCTGCAATTATATCTGCATCGTAATAATACCTGGCATACTTCTCTTCATTAACCTCTTCCTGTTTTTCCCCGGTTGGATAAACCATGCTGAAGGGCAGCCTTGATATAATCGGAATTGCAATTGCCGCCAGTATCCCGAAAGCTCTGATGCTTCTGATGGGTATTGGTATATCCAGTGCAAAAATCAAATCTCCTATTATTACATCCGAACCTGATTCAAAAAAAGCCTTTGCCATTTGGAACCTGTCGGCTGCAGCAGTAATCAGGACTTTTTTATTCTTAAGGTCCAAAATTTTATCTTTCTGCAGACGTTTTACAACCTGTCCTTCAAGTGTGTTCTTGATACCCGTACCATCTACTATGGGACTTATTACTGCTGCATTCACGATGGGTACAGCATCACGGATTATATACTTCTTCTTTACTCCTCTTATATATAAATCTATCCCGCCAACTCCAAAGGCATCAACCTTGCCATCCAATTCCCTGATCAGCCTGATGGCCTTTTTAATATCACCATTGGTACCTATACGTTCAATTATATATTTCTCACCCAAAATCTCAGTCTCAACCTTCTTGTCTCTTGCCGGTGAACCAATACTTACACTGACTACTCTTTTCATAATTATACCCCTGTTATCTTTTTTTCATGATTACTTGCAAGTCAAACCTTGATGTACCTTATATTGAGTCAACTCATTTATTTTACCTTTATCAGATGGCACCTGAAACATGTATTAACAAAAAACTAAAGGCTGCGTCTTTCCGCAGCAAGACATTTAATGCATAAAAAGATACAAAAAGCTATTTCCATCAATTAGCACTAATCTCCCTGTGGTTCGAATTTCCCGCCTTCATTGCAAGATACGCAAACTTGCCGGTAACTGAGACCAATACCACTATACCACCGACAATTGACCAGGGTCCCGGAACTTCACCGTCACCGATAAAAACCCACACTGGGTTTAAAATTGGTTCAATAATGGGAATAAGCGAAGCTTCCAGGGCGGAAACATGCTTTATAGCCTCTGAGTAAAGTATATAGGATATTCCCAGCTGCAAAACCCCGAGAAATAAAATCCCAATCCAGCTTCCCACATCCTTCGGCACCGATTGAAACATGAAAGGAATTGCTGCAATTGCCGTAACAATATTTCCTAAAAAGGCAGATTCAATGGGTGACCCTTCCTTTTGCTTTCGAAACAGCATTACCATTACCGAAAAAGTAACTCCGCTGAATATGGCAAGCAGGTTTCCCCACAGGTTTCCTCCGGATAAATCATCCAGAAAAAACAGGATCATTCCTGCAAAAGTGAAAAAAACCGATATCCAGTCCACCATTGTGGCTTTTTCATTCAAAAACCATGCACCGAAAATCAATATGTATATTGGCGCCGTATATTGCAGCAATATGGCATTGGCTGCGGTTGTAAGCTTGTTGGCGGCTACAAAGGATATTACCGTTGCAGCATAGAAAACTGCTCCCAATATCTGTACAGCTGTTAAGTTTTTTAAATATTCCTTAAAGGCCCTTGCATTGCTTGAGGCTGGCAAATCAGCAATTTCCCCGCCGGCAGGTTTTTTTGATTTACACAAGAAATCTTTTATTTTTGATTTTCTAATATACAATAACATTATCAAAGCGGCTATTGCACTCCTGGAACCTGCTATTGCAAAGGGATTCCAGTTTACCAGCTTGATAAAAACCCCTCCAAAGCTCCAGAGTACTCCGGTTGCAACCAGCATCAATGCAGATTTTACTTTTTTGTTGTTATCCAAAGTGCCATGTATTGTCAACGAAAATGCTCCTCTCATATTATAAGCAAATAGTGCTTGCATTCAGGCTAAAATATTTTTTTGCAGAATCAATGTCCATGCAAATCTGTTTTTTCAGTTCGCTTTTATTTTTAAAGGTCTTTTCCCCCCTGAGCTTTGCAATAAAAAATACTTCGATTTTTTTATCATATAAGTCTCCATCAAAATTTAAAATATGGGTCTCCACCACAGGGTGCTCAAGCACTCCGACAGTAGGATTCAACCCTATATTTGTTATACTGTTGTACTTTACACCGTCAATTATTGTAACGGTAATATAAACACCAAAGGGCGGTATTGCCAGGGCGTTATCCGGTTCGATATTGGCAGTCGGAAATCCTATCTGGCTTCCTATCTTTTTCCCGCTTGTTACTTTGCCTGTTATGGAGTAGTGCCTGCCAAGAAGCTCAAACACCCGGTCCATTTTCCCGCTCTTTATATAGCCCCGGATAAGGGTGCTGCTAACCACCTCGTTATTGATTTTGATTTTGGGAATTATTATAACTTTGAAGCCATATTTTTCTCCAAGCCTTTTCAATTCATTTACATCCCCCTGGCCTTTATGTCCGAACCTATAATTGAAGCCTGCAACTGCCAGCTTCATTCCAAGCTTGTCCAGCAAAATAGCGGTAACGAATTCTTCGGGACTCATCCTGCAATAACTTTCATTAAAGTCTTCAAAATACAGGTAATCCACTTTTGTTTCAGATAATAATTCAACCTTTTTATCCTGCAGCGTTATTAATGAATTGAAAGCCTTTCCGCTCAGTATATTTTCCGGATGGCTTGAGAATGTGTAAACAACCGACTTTAATCCAAGAAGCCGGCTCTCGTTTACAAGGGTGTTTATCAACGCCATATGTCCTATATGCAATCCATCGAACATACCAAGTCCGACTCCACATTGCTCATCTATGATTGGTTTTTCATCTGGTGAGCTTTTGATAATTTTCATAACAAACCCCCGTAACAGTCTTGCACAATGGTGTTTTTTAGTCAAATCCCATCATATAAATTGCTTCTTTGACTTGATATAAAGCTTACCTTTCCTTACAACTTCCCCAAGGGCTGCAAATTTTAAATTTGAATCGTAAACCCTTAAAATATCCCCTTCTTTTGCGGAGCAGACATTTCCCTGGCAACTTTCATGCACAGGTGAATTTATAAGAATAGTATCACCTTCTCCATGAAAGTTCGTTTCAGTGTGCACCTTATCTGGTATCAGCAGGAATCCTCCGTTTTTAAAAAGTTTATACTGATCATCGTCAAGTATCACCTTTCGCAAATGAGAAAAGACATAATCAACCCCAAGCAGCTTTTCATTTATTCTTCCCGCCAGTACAGAATCCCTCGCTTTCTCAAGGGTTACCGCCGTATCAAGAGTAAACTTGCCTGCCTTTGTTCTCAAAAGAAAAGACAAATGCCCTCCACAACCAAGTTTTGAACCTATATCCGCACACAATGTTCTTATATATGTTCCCTTGGAGCATTCCACATCAAATAATACTCTATTATTTCGGATTTGTAAAACTTCAATCGAATGGATTTGAATGGTTCTTGCTTTTCTTTCGACAATAACGCCTTCTCTTGCAAGCTGATACAGTTTTCTGCCATTAATCTTTATGGCTGAATACATAGGTGGCACCTGTTCAATTTTCCCGACAAAGGATTTAACTACATCCAATATATTATTGTCACTTAAACTTACCTGCTTTTCCGATAAAACCCGCCCTGTGGAATCCTGGGTATCAGTCTCAATGCCAAGGGTAAGTTCAGCTCTGTATTTTTTATCATTGTCAGTTAAAAATTCAATGGCACGGGTTGCGCTGCCCAGGCAAACCGGTAAAACACCACATGCAGCAGGATCCAACGTCCCCGTGTGCCCTGCCTTTTTTACATTAAGAGTCCTCCTGAGAAAGCCTACCACATCAAAGGATGTCATCCCGGGAGGCTTTATTATATTAATCATTCCATTCATTTTTCAACTCACAACCTCACTGCAGATTTGCAATCAGGGAGGCTTTGATCTTGGCAAGCACCATTTCCTTTACTTTTTCCAAATCTCCCCTTATTGTACAACCGGCAGCTTTGGGATGGCCTCCGCCGGAAAACATTATGGCAATCCTGGAAACGTCAATATTGCCGTTTGATCTAAAATTAACCTTGATTTCATCCTTCCCCCTATGCCTGAGCATAATTGCCGCCTCTACACCCTCTATATTTCTAGCCAGGTTGACAAGCCCGTCACAGTCTTCCTCTTTTGCCTGCACCCTTGATATCATTTCGTCGGTAATGGTGATAACGGATATTTTACCATTCTCCAAAATCTCAAGACTTTGAATTGCTTCACCCATTAACCTGACTTTTGCCAAAGATGTCCTGTCAAACACTTTAGCTGAAATTTCAGCAACATTTATGCCGAAATTCAAAAGGTCCCCGGCAATAATGTGGGTTTGGGGTGTAGTATTGCTGTATCTGAAACCTCCGGTATCAGTGATTATCGCTACATAAAGCAAAACCGCAATCTTTTCGTCAAGGCCTGTGTCCATCATCTTAAGCATCCGGTAAATTATTTCCGCTGAAGCTGAGGAGTTTCTATCTACATAATTGTAGAATCCGAACATCGTATTGGTGGAGTGATGGTCAATATTCACGGTAATCTCCGCTGCTTTGAATATACCGTACCTTGAGCCCAACCTCTCCACATCTCCTGTATCGATGGCTATAGCAAGACCCGGTTCGATACGTTCGCCCCTGTAAACGGAAGAAATCTCCTTACCCGGCAGAAATTCATACATTTGAGGAATTTCTTCTTCAAGATAAACTTCAACTTTTTTACCCATTCTTTTTAAAGCCATAGCAAGGGCGAAACTTGATCCAAGACAGTCTCCGTCAGCAAAAATATGAGGCAATATGGTTATTTTCTCTGCTTTTTCGATTATTGCAATTATACTGTCCAACATTTGTTACCATCCTTAGGAAGAAACACGAAAATTGAAAAATTATTACGGTAATATGCTTTACCCCGGCTCACATCCTGGTGCGGATTGTTTTACCGGGGCTTGTCATCCTGTCTGCCACGCTGCAACAACATGGTTTTTGAACCTGATTACACGGTTATTGCTCTTCTTTATTCTTTACAACTTCATCTATGAGCCTGCTCATATATACACCATGTTCAATTGAGTCATCCAGCTCAAAAACCAATTCAGGGGTATACCTTAACTTGATTCTTTGCCCGACTTCCCTGCGTATAAAACCGGATGCGCTTTTCAAAGCGGCAATTGCGCCCTCTTTTGAAGCATCATCTCCCAACACGCTTGCATAAACCCTGGCATACCTTAAATCCCGTGTAACCTCTACACGGACTACGCTCACCATGGGTGGCAGTCTCGGGTCTTTTATTTGATTTTGAATAATGTCACTTATCTCTTTTTTCATTTCTTCAGCAATTCGGTTAGTCCTGTTCTTCAAAGCGCCATCTCCCTTTATTCTTTAACTTCCTCCATAACGAAAGCTTCAAAAACATCATTTTCCTTTATATCGTTATAGTTCTCAAGAGTCATACCGCATTCATACCCCTGGGCCACTTCCTTTACATCGTCTTTAAAGCGTTTGAGGGACCCCAGTTTTCCTTCGTGAACAACTATTCCGTCTCTAACCAGCCTTACTTCCGAATTTCTTTGTATTTTTCCATCTGTTACATAACATCCTGCTATGGTGCCAATTCCGGAGACCCTGAAAGTTTGCCTTACTTCGGCATGCCCGATTATAACTTCTCTGAATTTTGGTTCGAGCAATCCTTTCATAGCTGCCTGAATGTCTTCGATTGCATCGTATATGACCCTGTACAGTCTCAAATCAACTCCCGCAGTCTTTGCAGCTTCAGCCACATTTGCTCCGGGTCTTACATTAAAACCAATAATGATTGCGTTGGTTACCTCAGCAAGTTGAACGTCTGAATCATTAATTGTCCCCACACCGCCATGAATCAAATTAACCCTGACTTCATCGTTTGACAGCTTCTCAAGTGACTGCTTCACAGCTTCCACCGAGCCTTGCACGTCGGCTTTTACGATTATGTTCAGGTCTTTAATATTACCAGCCTGTATCTGGGAGAACAAATCTTCCAGTGAAACTTTTGAGGTTGCTTTTATTTGAGCTGCTCTCAAGCTGTTTCTTCTTTTTTCAACAAGCTGCCTCGCAATTTTCTCATCAGTTACTGCATAAAATACTTCTCCTGCCTGTGGCACTTCATCCAGACCAAGTACTTCAACCGGAGTTGACGGTCCTGCCTCATCAATTTTGTTATTCTTGTCATCATACATTGCCCTGATATGCCCGACGGATGTGCCTGCAATGAGGGTATCTCCGCTTCTTAAGGTTCCCTTTTGAACTATAAGTGTAGCAACAGCACCGCGTTGTTTGTCAAGCTTGGCTTCAATTACAGTACCTTTTGCCTGTCTGTCGGGATTAGCTTTCAACTCAAGCACATCAGCGGTCAGGAGCACCATTTCCAGGAGTTCTTCAATATTGGTCCTCTTTTTGGCAGATATGTTGACGCATATGGTGTTTCCTCCCCATTCTTCCGGAAGAAGCCCATGTTCTGTCAACTGTTGTTTTATCCTGTCCGGATTTGCGCCGGGTTTGTCAATCTTGTTAATTGCAACAATTATTTCAACATTGGCAGCTTTTGCATGATTAATGGCTTCAACAGTTTGGGGCATTACACCATCATCGGCGGCAACAACCAGTATTGCAATATCAGTGACCTGGGCACCCCTTGCTCTCATTGAAGTAAATGCCTCATGACCGGGGGTATCCAGGAAGGTTATCTTTCTTCCGTTGATTTCAACCATGTATGCGCCTATGTGTTGTGTAATTCCACCGGCTTCGGTGGCAGCTACATGGCTTTCCCTGATTGCATCAAGCAAGGACGTTTTTCCATGGTCTACGTGGCCCATTACAACTACAATAGGCGGTCTTGGAACCAAATCACTTTCTTTATCTTCAGACTCATCAAAAAGTATATCCTCTTCATTAATATCTACCTGTTTTTCAGTTTTTACTCCAAATTCATCGGCAACCAGGGTTGCAGTGTCAAAATCTATCTCCTGGTTCACTGCTGCCATAACTCCCAAACCGATTAATTTCTTTATGACTTCACTGGCTGTTTTTTTCAAAGCCTCCGCTAGATCCTTCACAGTGATGGTTGCAGGTATTGTTATTGAAGTCAAAACTGCTTTTTGAGGAATATGCTTCTGCTTTTTGTCCACTTTCCTGACATCCTTGCCTGGTTTCGGGAACTTTTTCTTGCCTGTTGGCATTTCATCGTCAAGCAGCTCAAGTGTATAGCTGTCATCCGTCAATAATTCGGATATTTTTTTCTTTTGACCGATTATCAGACTTTCAGGAGAAAACTTTTGCTTTCGTCCTGATGTTTTTAATACTTCCTTCTTGCTTTCCTTCTTTTCAGTTTTGACCTGATATTTGTTTTCATATTCTTTCTTTATTACTTTCGGTTTTTCCGACTTGACATCCAGCAAGTCAATACTTTGAATATTAGCAATAGGTGTTTGAACCTTTTCCGCTTTTTTCTTTTGAGAAATATCAACAGACCCTCTTCTGACATTCCTGTCGTAATCTTGTTCCTTAGTGACCATATGTTCCGTCTTCCCTTTAGTATCCTCACTTCTAACCAATTTTTCGTCTATAGCTTTAGTTTCTGCTTTAACCTGAGATTCATCCGTAGTTTTAAAGGCTGCTGTGTCTTGTTTTTCTTTTCCTTCTTTTACCGGGTCCTTTTTAGCATGTTCATGAGCAGTGGTTTCAGCCTTGGCACCGGTTCTGCCCTGCGCGGGAGTTTTCGGGGGCTGTTCAATCTTCCTGGGCTGTTCACCGGCTCGTGCCGCAGGAGACTCCTTCGGACCTGCATCGGTCTTCTTTCTCTGACTTTCCTCATCTGAAACTTTCTGCAATGTATCAGGCACTGTCCTGGCTTCCTGGGTCTTCTTGTCAGTTGGAGCTGCTTTCTGTCCGGTCAAAGGTTCCTGGGCGGCTCCCCTGGCAGCCCTGAAAGCTTCATTCTTCTCCGGATGTTCCGGGCTTGCCTGTTTGTTTTCCACTTTGGCTTTTTGATCTCTGGCTTCTGAAGCCCCGGCTTCCGCGCTTCTTAATTCCTTTTGCCTGTTTTCCTTCTCTTCTTTCAGTCTCTCAGCTTTTTTTGCGCTCAGAAGCTCATTCACGTAATCAAATCCCGTGCTTCTGGTAAGTCCGGGTCTTAAACCGGAACTGTTATCCGCAACTTTGATGAATTCCCGCTTGCCCTTCTTTTTCTTGTCAATGTCCTTCTTGCTGTCCTGGGAACCTTGCAGGCTTTCTTTATTATAATCATTCTTTGAATCAATAATAATCTCGGTTTTTCGGATTATTCTCGGAATATCCCTTACTTCCTTTTTAGGTTCAGTCTTTTTTTGAATTTTCGGAGGTTCAGGCAAATTATCAGCTTCCGTACCGCTGCCATCATTATGCCTTATAACTCCAATATGGTCATAGAGGGCATTCAGCTGGTCATCATCCAGAAAGCTCATATGATTCTTTACAGTTATATTTATCTCCTCAAGCTTCTCTATCAACCTTTTACTTGTTGTATTAAGTTCTTTTGCAAGTTCATATATTCTAGTTTTTTTCAATATCCTTCACCCCCGTTAAATTTTCAATGCTGTCAATCGTACATGCAATTAGCTTTGACAGGTTTAAATCTGTCACGGCTGCAATAGTTTTGTTTTCTTTTCCAAGATACCTCCCCAATGTTTCTTTATCTCCGAAAAACCTTATTTCAGTATTGTAAAACTCGCACATATCATTAAACTTCTTTTTGGTGTTGGAAGATGCATCATCTGCAACAATAACCAAAATGGCCTTACCGTTTTTTATAAATTCCTCGCAGGCATGGGCGCCCAAAACAAGCTTTCCCGCCTTTAATGCAAGTCCTATATTACAGTATGCCCTTTCAAGATCCTTCATTTAAACCCTCCATTTGTTTTTGCAATTCTTCAAAAATTGTGTTGTCTATCGGCAATTCAAAAGCTTTTTCAAGTCTTTTGGCTTTTTGGGCCTTTTTCAGGCATTCGGGATTATTGCAAATGTACGCCCCTCTCCCAGGTTTTTTCCCGGTAAAGTCTATTGATATTTCGTTTTCCTTGTTTTTTACAACCCGTATAAGCTCTTTCTTCGGCTTATTTTCCATACAGCCGATGCACATTCTTATCGGCACCTTTTTTTTCTTCATCTATGCAATCTACCCCCTCAAAAAACTTCTTTTTTGACAACACTCCAGTCTACATATCCCCTTCTTCATCTGCACCATCCGGTGCATCGTCACTTTCATAGTCTTCCTCATTGACGTCATCTTCAATATATTCGTCATCTTCATCGTAATAATCCATTTTTGAAGGATCATAATCATGGTCAAAATTGAGCAACTGCTGCTCAATGGTAGCACGAAGCTCCGATTCATTCTTGATGTCAATTTTCCACCCTGTCAGCTTGGCAGCAAGCCTTGCATTCTGCCCGACTTTTCCGATAGCAAGGGAAAGCTGGAAATCCGGTACGGTTACTTTTGCTGTTTTATTCTCTTCATCCAAATCAACCCTTATCACCTTGGCAGGGCTCAGGCTGCTTGAAATATATTCTTCTGCATTGATACTCCATTTTATTATATCAATTTTTTCGCCCTTAAGCTCATCAACAATTGCATTTACCCTGGTGCCTTTCTGCCCGACACAGGCTCCAACGGGATCCACATTATCATCTTTCGAGAATACGGCAATCTTTGTTCTGGATCCCGCTTCCCTTGCAATGCTTTTTATTTCTACAATACCATCATGAATCTCAGGCACTTCCAATTCAAAAAGGCGCTTGACAAGCCCCGGATGTGTCCTTGAAACCATAATCTGGGGGCCTTTTGAAGTCTTTTTCACCTCCAGAACATACAACTTCAGTCTGTCTCCAAAATTATAGACCTCACCAGGCACTTGTTCGGTGGGAGTTAAAACAGCTTCAGCCTTGCCCAAATCGATAATCACGTTTTTGCGCTCAATTCTCTGGACAATGCCTGTAACTATATCACTTTCCTTGTTGACAAATTCATCATAAATAATACCTCTTTCAGCCTCCCTGATTCTCTGCACGACAACCTGCTTTGCGGTCTGGGCGGCAATCCGGCCGAAGGTTCTGGGAGTCACTTCAATTTCAGCGGTATCTCCCTCTATTAAAAGTGAATTTATCTTATGGGCTTCCTCCAGGGATATTTCTGTTTGAGGATTCTCCACCTTGCTTCTTACAACCTTGAGGGAATACACCTTTACATTCCCTGTTTCCCTGTCAATATGAACTTTAACATTCTGGCCTGAACCAAAATTCTTTTTATAAGCAGAAATAAGAGCTGCTTCTATTGCCTCGAGAAGTACCTCTTTATCGATCCCTTTTTCTTTTTCCAATTGTTTTAATGCATGAATTAATTCTACGCTCATAATGCTTACCAACCTCCCGCTTTCTATATTCTCTTTCTATAATCAAATTATGTTAATGTCCAGTAAAATCCAAACAATCACAAAAATTTACAAGCCAAAAAAAAATACTATTTAAATTTGAATACTTTTTTCACTGATGCCACGCTTTCCCTGGGGAATTTTAAAAACTGCCCGTCCTTATCAATTTCGATATTTCCTTCAACCAGACCCAACAGTGTTCCTTCAAAAACCTTATGTCCGTCAATAGCCCTGAATGTTCGCACTTCAACTGTTTCTCCCTTATACCTTTCAAAATCCCTGTCCTTTTTCAATGGTCTTTCAAGGCCTGGTGAAGACACTTCAAGATAATAACTTCCCTGTATGGGGTCGGCTTTATCCAGCAATTTGCCAAGCTCGTTGCTGACATCCGAACAGTCATCAATGGTTATTCCGCCGGGTTTATCTATATATACTCTTAAAAACCAGCTTGAACCTTCTTTTACAAATTCGACATCCACAAGCTCAAATCCTTTATTCTCAACCACCGGCAAAGCAATTTCTTCAACTATCTCCTCTACTTTTCTTTTGGCCATAACGTCCTCCTGTTACACTCTCAACATACCGAATAATATGAAAGAGTGGGAACAACCCACTCTTTTACATAATAGCCAATTTGCTTTTAGTCAATAGTATTATATCATTATTATTTACATTAATCAATATAATATTTATTCATTCCTAAAAAACCTTGCAATTAGTATCGATAAATGAGCAGCTGAAAGGAATGAAATGTATGCAGTACAGGGCTATTTGCGAAGCAAATCCGGCCAAAAGCGAGCGGGGCTCGATGCCCCCGGGCTTTTCTAAGAACAAGGCTCTTGTTTTGAGAAAACCATTTGTTATTGTACTGCATACATTTCAATTTCAACTGTTGCTTCTTTATAAAAGCAAATATCTGAATTATAGCTCTTATTCATAAATTATATTTCTTAAAAAAAGCTCATTTGATTGCTATCGGGCAGGCCTTCCAGGCATCCGTTTTCTTTCAGAATATCAACAACCGCCTTGGTTATTTTGGATTTTTGCTTCAGGTCTTCAACTGATGTAAACCTGCCGGCTTTTCTTGCCTCCACTATATTGCAGGCCGCTGAAAGCCCCAACCCCTGAAGGGCGATGAGAGGCGGCAGAATATAGTTATCACACATGGTGAATTTCGACGCATCGGATTTATACAAATTCACAGGCAAAAACTTGATTCCCCTTGCGTACATCTCATTAACCACTTCAAGTATTGTCAAAAGGTCCTTTTCCTTTTGTGTAGGCTCTCCAACCTTGGACTTAAGCTTTTTTATTTCAGCCTTTACTCTTTCAGGTCCGTTAACCATCAGAGCTGCATTAAAATCGTTCGCGCAAATGGTGAAATATGTAGTATAGAACTCAATGGGATAATACACCTTGAACCATGCGATTCTGTATGCCATCATCACATAAGCCGCAGCATGGGCTTTGGGGAACATATACTTTATTTTTTTGCAGGATTCAATATACCAGTCCGGAACATTGTTGGCTTTCATTTTTTCTTCATATTCCGGTTTTACGCCTTTGCCCTTTCTGACGTCTTCCATTATAAAGAATGCAGTTTTCGGCTCCAGACCCTGGTATATCAGGTACAGCATGATATCGTCACGGCAGCATATGGTTTTTGACAGTGTAGTTATATTTTGGGCTATCAGCTCTTGTGCGTTATTAAGCCACACATCGGTACCGTGGGAAAGACCCGATATCCTGACAAGTTCTGAAAACATACTGGGTTTTGTTTCAAGAAGCATTCCAATAACAAAACCTGTACCAAACTCCGGAATTGCCAGGGTTCCGACTTCATACCCAATATCCTCGGGCTTTATCCCCAGAGCTTCGGTGCTTGAAAATAAACTCATTGTTTTTCGATCATCAAAGGGAATGCTTTTTGCATCAACACCTGTGAGGTCCTCAAGCATTCGGATGATTGTCGGAACAGTATGTCCAAGTATGTCCAGTTTTAGAATGCTCCCGTGGAGAAAGTTATAATCAAAATGCGTGGTTATTACATCCGAGGACACATCATCCGCCGGTCTTTGAACAGGTGAAAAATCATATACCTCCATATCCTGGGGAATGACCATTACACCTCCGGGATGCTGCCCGGTGGTTCTTTTAATGCCGGTGCAGCCGTTTACCAGCCTCTCGATTTCGGCGTTGGTCACCACAAGCCCCCGCTCGTCCAGGTATCCCTTTACAAAGCCAAAGGCGGTTTTGGAGGCAATTGTTGTAATTGTGCCTGCTCTGAAAACATGCCCAACCCCAAACAATTCCTCGGTATATTTATGTACAACCGGCTGATAATCTCCGGAGAAGTTCAGATCAATATCCGGTTCCTTGTCACCTTCAAACCCCAGGAAGGTTTCAAAAGGAATATCCATACCGTTCTTGCTCATTGGATTTCCGCATTTCGGGCAGTTTTTGTCAGGCAAGTCAAATCCGCATTCAACACTTCCGTCTGTAATGAATTCCGAATGCCTGCAGTTTGTACACAGATAATGCGGCTGCAAGGAGTTGACTTCAGTAATTCCCACCATGTTTGCCACAAAGGATGAGCCCACCGAACCCCTGGACCCGACAAGATACCCGTCCTTCATGGACTTGGCAACAAGTTTCTGAGCTATCAGGTACATTACGGCAAATCCATTCTTGATAATGGAATTAAGTTCCTTGTCCAACCTCTCCCTTACAATATTTGGAAGAGGGTCCCCATAAACTTCCTTTGCCTTGCTCTCGGCCATATTTTTAATCTGTTCCTCCGCACCTTCCATCTTGGGCGGGAAGGTTCCTTTGGGAACGGGTGTAATGTCTGAAATCATTCCGGCTATTTTGTTTGTGTTCTCAACAACCACCTCATATGCCTTTTCCTGCCCCAGGTATTCAAATTCCCGCAGCATCTCCTCAGTTGTGCGAAAATACAGGGGAGCCTGGTAATCCGCATCCGCGTATCCCTGTCCTGCCATTATGATTCTCCGGAAAACCTCATCCTTTTCATCAAGAAAATGCACATCACACGTGGCTACAACAGGCTTGTTGAATTTTCCCCCCAACTCGATAATTTTTTTATTGATGTTGATTAAATCCTCTTCACCTCTTACGGTTCCATTGTTTATTAAAAAACGGTTGTTCCCCAGAGGTTGAATCTCAAGATAGTCATAGAACCGGACCAGTTTTTCAATTTCCGTTTCATTTTTATTTTCAAGGATGGCTCGAAAAATTTCTCCGGCTTCACAGGCACTTCCTACAATAATGCCGTTACGGAATTCAGCCAGGAGCTTTTTGGGCACCCTGGGTTTTTTATAGAAGTATTTTATGTGCGAATCCGACACAATCCTGTAAAGATTTTTAAGTCCTGTCCGGTTTTTAGCCAGCAGTATGGCATGAAAGGGTTCGGCTCTCAAAACGTCCTGATCGTCGGTTCCAAAACATTTTTCGATATCATCCAGATTTTTGACTTCTCTTTTCTTCAAAAGCTCAATGCATTTTATAAAAATTCTTGCAAGTATGCCGGCATCATCGGATGCCCTGTGATATCTGTCTGATTCCAACTGCAAATGCTTTGCAACGCTGCTGAGTTTGTATTTGGACAAATCAGGGAACAGCTTGCGGGACAACTCAAGAGTATCTATCAGTGTATACTCGGCTTTCATGTCAAGTTTTCTTAAGTTTTGCATTATAAATCCATAATCGAAGGTTGCATTATGGGCTACAAGAGGACTATCCCCGACGAATTTCAAAAATTCGGGCAGCACTTCTTCAATCCTGGGGGCGTTTGCCACAAGATTATCGTCAATACCTGTAAGCTTAGCAATATTTTCAGGTATGCTGATTTCGGGATTGACAAATGTGCTGAATTCCTCAAGGATTTGTCCGTTACTTATTCTGACTGCGCCAATCTCGGTAATTTTATCTGTGAATGGATCAAGGCCGGTGGTTTCAATGTCAAAAACAACAAAATCTCCATCCAGGGACTGGCCCTTTGAGCGAAACACAATGGGAATCTGACTGTCTACAAGATAGCATTCCACTCCGTAAATGATTTTAATATTCTTTCCTGCAGCTGCAAAGGCATCGGGATAAGCCTGCAATACACCGTGATCGGTTATTGCAACCGCCTTATGCCCCCAGCTTATGGCTCGTTTCACTATGTCCTTCACTGGAGAAACGCCGTCCATGGCACTCATCTGGGTGTGCAGATGAAGTTCAACACGCTTTGTTTCAGCGTTATCCTTTTTTACTTCTTTTTCCACTTCAATAATATCATAAGCTAACAGAACGATGTCTCTTGCATATTTGTCATACTGCACCTCACCCCTGATACTAACGGAGGTACCTTCCCTGATTGCCTCCTGCACCCTGGCCAGTTTTTCCTTCTCAAGAAACAGTTTTGCCGTAAGAGAATTTGTATAGTCGGTGACATTGAAAGTGAACAGTGTCTTGCCACCACGGATCTCCCTGGTTTCAACCTTGAAAACATCTCCGGCCACTGTGACTTTCCCGGATGCTTCATTGATACTATTCATTGGAACCGGCTTATCATTGAATTTTTTACCTATAATTATTCTTTTGAAATTGTCCTCTGCATCATTATGCCTGTTTCTTGAAGACTTTTTTCCGGATTTTATGCTTTTGAAATCTATAATATTGTTAATAAGCTCCATTTCTTCATTTTCTTTATTTTCAAAATATTCTTTCTTTGCCTCTTCATCAATGGCAGCATCAACAAACTCAACCTTGACTTCCTGGTTAAAGAGATTATATATGATTTCCTGAATAACTGAATCGCATTTTTGGGACCTGGCAATGTCACTGCCTACAGTTTTCAGATTTACAGTCAGCCTTGACCCTGACAGTTCGTAAGTTGACTTGGTCAAAATACTGTTGGTAAGAGCAATCTTACGGCCCACCAGATACAGTATGTCTTCCCAATATTCGGATAATACGTTATCAAGAGGAGTATTTATATTGAACCTGGGTTTAACAACCACGGTACTGATTCCCAATTTCTTGCTTAATGTATCTTCAAGCCTGCATATAAACGCTGCAGGCACCAATTTATCGGCTGAAATGACTACTTCAAGTTTACCGGTTTTCTTATATACGTTAACACTGTCGATGGATACATTATTTATTATTTCTTTATCTTCTGCCTCCGCCAGTGAATAAAACCATTCTTTATATGCTGAATTTTCCATGACCTTACAACCCCTTGTATTTCTAACACTCTTTTTCTTTTGAAAAACATGCATTTTCATCTCATTGACCAAAATCACGGGCTTTTTTTGCAGAACCCGTTCAGTCAACCCAATAACCATGGCTTTTTTGCAGAACCCATCCAGGCAATCCAATAGCCACGGAATTTTTTCTTAAGTTGCAAAAAATATTCCACCTAGTGGTTTTATGCAACCCCTCATTATTTCAGGTATCTTGCTCCTTTTAAAACCTGCCGGTACATTTTAAAGCGCTCAATCATGCCTTTATAGAAGCCATATTTCTCTTCTTTCATAATGTGAGTAAGGTTGCTTAACTCAACATGCTTTACTCTCAGCTTATTTTCATATGCATATAGTGTCATGGCGATTTCCAGCCCATACCCGTATTCCGGAAGTGACGAAATACTCTCCAGTATGCTCCTTTTTAAAGCTCTCTGGCCTGAAAGATAGGGTGAAATCCGGTGTGCCAGATCCGTAGCCAGTCTGCCTTTGGTAAAGACCCCTATGGACATATCGTAATCATGGTCCAGCACCGGTGAAAGCAAATCCTCAATGTGACTGTCAAGAAGCCCGACAAGGTCGGCATCCAAAAGCAATATGACATCACCGCTGCAAGCTTCAAGCCCTGCTTTTATAGCAGCTCCCTTGCCACCGTTTTCTTTAAGTTCTATTACGTTAACATTACATTTTCGGGCATTGATTGCCGTATTGTCAATGGAACCGTCACTGACCACTATAATCTCGCCTATACGGCGAGTGTTTTTCACTGAGTTCACTACCTGGCATATTGTTTTTTCCTCGTTATATGCCGGTATTATCGCACTAACCCTCATGAAATTCTCCTCTTTTCACAAGTAGGGCAGTTAGAGTTCATCACCGAAATTTTTCCTGATTTCTGCAACAAGTTCATCAACAACTCTTTCCTGGGGGATTTTTCTTACTATTTTTCCCTTCATAAACAACAAGGCTTCACCTCTGCCCCCGGCAATCCCAATATCCGCTTCCCTGGCCTCTCCGGGTCCGTTAACCGCACAACCCATAACCGCCACTTTAATGCTTTTGTTAAAATCAGAAAGCCTTTTTTCCACTTCATTTGCAATATTGATAAGGTCGATATTGCACCTTCCGCAAGTTGGACAGGAAACAAGCTCAATTCCGCTTTTCCGAAGTCCAAGGGATTTTAAAATTTCATGTCCTGCCCTGATTTCCTCAACAGGGTCTCCGGTCAGGGAAACCCTTATTGTATCGCCAATACCTTCAGCCAGAAGACACCCCAAAGCTACCGCGGATTTTACAGTACCCCCGAAAACAGTGCCCGCTTCCGTAACTCCAAGATGAAGGGGGTAAGAGCATTTTTGCGATATCAGTCGGTATGCTTCTATGGTCAGGGGAACGCTTGAGGATTTGATTGAAATTACAATTTTATCAAAATTCAGCTCCTCCAGTATTCTTACATGATACAGGGCACTTTCCACCATCCCTTCGGCAGTCACTCCGTTATACTTATCCAGGATGGATCCCTCCAGGGAGCCTGAATTTACTCCAATCCTTATCGGGATGCCTCTTTCTTTCGCCATTGTCACAACTTTTTTCACACGTTCCGCATCACCGATGTTTCCCGGATTGATCCTTATTTTGTCTACGCCGGCCTTCATGCTTTCCAGTGCGAGGCGGTAATCAAAATGAATATCCGCCACAAGGGGAATTTTAATATGCTTTTTTATTTCCCTGATGGCTTCGCAGCATTCCAGATCAAAAACTGCAACTCTCACTATATCACAACCGGCATCCTCAAGCCTTTTTATCTGTTCCGCCGTTGCCTTTATATCCCTTGTATTTGTGTTGGTCATTGATTGGACGGAAATTTCCGCATCCCCGCCAATCAAAACATCCCCTATATTGAATTTTTTCGAAACTCTGCGTTTTATATACCCTTGATTAATTGACATATTGTGCTTCACCATTTAAAAATTGTAATAATTTAAATATTTTGTAAAAACAAAATCCTGTATTACCAATTTACACAGCAACTTAATAACAGGGCTTCGCAAAACCCTTTCAAAAACTCAGCTTAACTGAAAAACACCCTTAATATATCGTTATATGTCAGAATAACCAGCAGCAAAAGCATGATTATAAATCCAGCCATCATTATAAAGGCTTCTTTTTCTATAGGAATAGGTTTCCTCCTGATTCCCTCAACCCCGAGAAGAACAAGCTTGCTTCCGTCAGCCGGGGGAATCGGCAAAAGGTTGGATATTCCAAGGGCAATGCTGATAAAAGCTGATACATTAAGCAGGTTTAATATTACTAAAGAGAAGGTCGGACTCTGCTGAACAACATCATTCATTGCATCAATTATCCCGACAGGACCCATGGCCTGACCGATGGCAACAGCCCCTGTAATCATCCACAGAATCGAAAGATAACTGCTTCTTATGGTAGATAATGAATAAGCCACAGCCTGGCCAATGGCTGACAAGATGTTTGGCTCCGCTGTTGCAAATATAAGGCCCAAATCATACTGTTCATCTGATTTAACCAGATAAGGTGTGATATTAAGTTCTTTTTCACTCCCGTCCCTGAGTACGGTGACTTTTATCGGGTTATCCTTCTTCTGCATGGTGTAATCATTTATTTGCTGTCTGTTTGTAATCTCAATGTCATCCAGTCTGATTATTTTATCCCCTGGCAGCAAACCGGCCTTTCCGGCCGGAGAAGCGGCATCCACCGACTGAACAACGTTTGAGTCGGTGCCCTCTGCCGATTTTGGTACAAATCCGAAAATATACCTTTCCTGCGGAGGTATGACATCTGCCTGCAAAATGTATTCCTGTCTGGTCCCGTTTCGCTCAACCACAATCGGTGCCGGTTCACCTTTCACAGTATAATAAAGGAACACACCCAGGTCCATGGTTTGATAAATTCTTCGCCCGTCATAGGATATGACTTTATCACCGGCCATAAGTCCCGCCCTTTCAGCAGGAGAGCCTTCCACTACAGTATCAATGACAGTTGTGGAGTAACCGGTAATGGATATAACTATTGTAAGGGTAATTAATGCAAATAACAGGTTCGCCAGCGGTCCGGAAAACAAAACCGCCGCCCTCACAAGCAAAGGCTTTTTGTTGTAAGCCCGCTTGCTTTCTGATTTTTCTTCCTCCCCTTCCATCCTCACATATCCGCCTAAGGGGAGCAATCTGAAATTGTATTCGGTTTCCCCCTTTTTAAATCCAAAAAGTTTGGGACCGAAAAAAATCGAAAACTCATGCACCTGTATGTCGGAAAGCTTCGCCACCATAAAGTGGCCTATTTCGTGAACAATTACTATAAGGTTAAATGCGAGAAAAACAAGTATAAAACGCATTATAACCACCTCCTGTATTCAAGCTGCAAAAAACTTCTCATCTCCAACAGCACAAATATAATCTGTCAGCAATTATTTTATGCCAGGAACTTCATTTCTTGCCCATTTATCTGATTTTTCAATATTTTCCAATACTTCCGCATCCAAAACATCATGCTTTTCCATTACTTTTTTTATAATCCCGGGTATATCGTAAAAACCGATTTTTTTCCTTAAAAACAACGCAACAGCTTCCTCGTTGGCTGCATTCAGCACAACAGGCATTGTTCCTCCCCTTTGGGCGGCGTCAAATGCCAGCTTCAGGCATGGAAAAACATCATAGTCCGGCTCTTCAAAGGTCAATGTTCCCGCTTTTATCAAGTCCAGTTTTCTAAAACTGCTTTTTTCCCTTTCCGGCCAGGTAAGAGCCAGTTGTATCGGAGTTCTCATATCAGGCGCTCCCAGTTGTGCCATATATGATCCGTCCACATATTCAACCATTGAATGGATAATGCTTTGCGGATGAATTACAACTTTTATTTTATCAAAGGGGATTCCAAAAAGCCATCTGGCTTCTATTACTTCCAGGCCCTTATTCATAAGAGTGGCCGAATCAATGGTTATTTTGGGACCCATGTTCCAGTTAGGGTGTTTCAGGGCATCTTCAGGTGAGACATCTTTCAGCTCACTCATGGATTTGCCCCTGAAAGGTCCCCCGGAAGCTGTTAAAATTATTCTTTCAACCTCATCTCTATTGGTTCCTGCCAGACATTGCATGATTGCAGAATGCTCACTGTCTATCGGCAGCAGCCTGACACCATGCTCTCTTGCTTCCCTGGTGACCAAGGCTCCCGCTGTCACCAGGGTTTCCTTGTTGGCTATAGCAATATCCTTTTTGCTCCTGATTGCCTCCAATGTAGGCAGAAGACCTGCAATACCCACAATCGCATTGACAACGGTATCTGCTTCCTTGAGGGAGGCGATTTTCAAAATTCCCTCCATGCCGCTTAGAACATTGATGTCCAGACCTTTTAATTTCTCTCTCAAGTCTTTTTCCAGTTCCTGTCTGCCAATGGCCACATAAAAAGGTTTAAATTCAATAGCCTGCGAAACAAGCAAATCAATATTTGAGTTTGCGGAAAGGGCAATCACTTTTATATTTAAATTACGGGCTACGTCGAGGGTTTGCACCCCGATGGACCCGGTTGAACCCAGAATGGTAACTTTTTTAGCCATTGAATTCTCCTCATTCGTACATTAAGATTATTTTCCATTTCATTTGCACAGTTTCAGGCAAGCGTATTCATGGCCTTACTCAATACCATGACCATTTCCCCGGGAAGAAGCCAAACATCATCGTGCTGTTTTTGCAATTCTACCCTCACGGGGCATTCCTAAAATTAATTATAAATGAAAAATGCTAAAATAAAAATAAATTACAGGTCCGATCAAAAGGACACTGTCAAACCTGTCCAAAACTCCACCGTGCCCCGGTATTATCTTCCCGAAATCCTTTATTCCGGCATATCTTTTTATTGCCGAAGCACTCCAGTCGCCGATCTGGGAAATGATGCCGTTCAATGCACCCAAGATTGCAAGATGATATAAAGGAACTTCAATATTCAGGAAATTATTTATAAACGCCCCGTATATTGCAGTAATCGCCATGCAACCGAAAATTCCGCCTATTGTGCCTTCAACTGTCTTTTTAGGGCTTATTTCCGGTATTATCTTTCTTTTGCCAAAAAGTATGCCTGAAAAATACGCAAATGTGTCTGTGCCCCAGGCTCCAATGAAAATAAACCAGATAAAGTAAAGACCGTTTTCAATGTTTCTTGTTAAGACTATAAATGATAACAGGAATGGAACATACAGTATTCCAAATACAGTTATGGCTAGGTCGACCAGCTTGTACGACTTATTTAAAAAAACAAGATGCGCAAGTAAAATTATAATAACTGCATAAACTGCCATTAAAAAATAATTTAATACTCTAATCACATCCGTGAAATTACCAACTCTGTCCGACAATCCAAAAATTCCAACCAGCAGAACCGGCAGGCAGGCTATATATCCTATGGGTTTTATTGGTTTATGTCCTTGCTTTGAAAGGGCGGCATAAAACTCATAAATTCCAATAAGCGAAAAAATAAAAGCGCTTATTCCAAGCACAATCTGATGGGACAGCACAATAAGAACAAGCAAGGCAAGTCCTACAACACTACTAATTATTCTGGTCAGCAACTAAATTCCCCCAAACCGTCTATGTCTCTTGTTGAAATCCTTTATGGCCTGCATAAGATGCTTTTCTTTAAAGTCCGGCCATAAAACATTTGAGTACCAAAGCTCGGCATACGAAGATTGCCAGATGAGAAAATTGCTTATTCTTTTTTCTCCGCTGGGTCGTATTACCAGTTCCGGGTCAGGCATTCCTGCAGTATACAATTTTTTTGAAACCAATGACTCGTTTATATCCTGAATTTTTATGTTTCCATTTTTGACATCCTGAGCTATTTTCCTGACGGCATTTACAATTTCATCCCGTCCTCCGTAATTGAAGGCAACATTCAATACAAGGCCCTTATTGTTCGCTGTTTTTTCAACCACATTTGAAATTTTCTTCTTTAAATCCTCCGAAAGCCTTTCACTGCTGCCAAGCACGTTTATTTTAACATCATGCCCTTCAAGTTCCTTGTCGGCTTTATCAAGATACTCCTTTAAAAGCTCCATTAAGGCATCAACTTCACTTTTCGGCCTTGACCAGTTTTCTGTTGAAAACGCATACACGGTAAGGTATTTGATACCGATAGTGCTGCAGTATTTAACTATTCTGTTAAGGGTCCGGGCGCCTTCCCTGTGTCCTGCCGTTCTCGGCAAACCTCTTTTTTGCGCCCAACGCCCGTTCCCGTCCATAATTATGGCAATATGCCCGGGCAGCCTTTCCTTTTTGCTTAACAGGTTATTCTTTCCAAACCAGTCTATTCTAAACAGTATTAACTCCTCCAAACAAAATTAAGAAAACAAAACCAAGGTAATAGTTTCCGCATGACCACTCCTATTATAATATAGTTGACAAACTTAAAGCAATAGATGTGTCATAACGGCAAAATTGCTAAAAAATATCGGTACATGACAAACCCCTCCTATTGGAGGGGCTTTACAACCAGCAACTCTACTTTATTGCCGTCAACCGGCATGACCTTTACGACCCTGAAAAAATCATCATAATCAGTGATTCTTTCTCCAGGTGGAGCAGTAACTTTTACATTGTATATTTCGTAACCTTGCTTATCCAGAATTTTTCTTGCTTCATCAAGAGTATATCCGGCAATGTCAGGCAACATGCATTAAACCTCAAGTATTTCCTTATTTTTTGCTTCAACTGTTTTATCCACTTCTTCTATATATTTATCTGTAAGCTCCTGTATATCCTTTTCTGTAGCCTTCAGATCATCTTCTGTAATCTCACTTTTCTTTTGCATCTGTTTGTAGTTTTCCATGGCATCACGTCTGATTGATCTGATGGCAACCTTGGACTCCTCACCGCTCTTTTTTACTTGTTTAATAAGTTCTTTCCTTCTTTCTTCGGTAAGGGTGGGAAATATCAGGCGAATGATTTTACCGTCATTAATTGGATTAATGCCGATATCGGATTTTTGAATTTCTCTTTCAATTTCTTTCAGCATCTTTGAATCCCAGGGCTGTATAACTATTACCCTTGCCTCAGGAACTGAAATATTGCTTAATTGAGTAATTGGAGTAGGAACCCCATAATAATTCACTGATATTTTTTCAAGAATTGCCGGGTTGGCGCGACCAGCCCTCAAACTATTGAGTTCGGCTTTCAAGACACTTATTGTCTTTTTCATCTTTTCTTCAATCGGTTTGTACTCAGTTTTAGCCATAATTACCCCTCCCAAATTCAAAGTCTTAATTTTCATACTGTTTAAAAAACAGTACATAAAAGCATAGCTTCATAAGGCAACATGGATATGCGAATTTTTTCGTCACGCAACAAATTTTCCATACACAAATATAATTTTATATACATAATACAAATTATGCAATCCCAAATTTTATTTTATGGCAAATCTGCAAATTGCGGGTTGAACCTTGATTCCAAATACAAATCCGCCAGACTACTCATTAATCGTTGTACCAATGTCCTGCCCAAGGACAACTTTAACTATGTTTTCGGGCTGATCCAGTCCAAAAACTATTATTGGAATGTTATTATCCATGCACAATGAAGTTGCGGTGGAATCCATAACTCCCAGGCGATTGTTGAGTATCTCAAGATATTTAAGCCTGCTGAATTTTTGAGCGGCGGGATTGTCTTTGGGATCCGAGTCATAAACTCCGTCAACTTTTTTAGCCAGAAGAATAACATCTGCGTCAATTTCAGCAGCTCTCAATGCAGCAGCGGTATCCGTTGAAAAATACGGGTTGCCTGTACCGCAGGCAAATATGACAATTCGCTTTTTTTCAAGGTGTCTTATTGCTCTGAGTCTTATATATGGCTCTGCTATTTGTCTCATTTCTATTGCAGTTTGAACGCGGGTTGGAATATTTTTGCTTTCAAAGGCATCCCTCAGCGCCAGGGCATTAATAACTGTTGCCAGCATTCCCATATGATCTGCGGTTGTACGGTCCATGCCTTTCCCGCTTCTGCCTCTCCAGAAATTACCGCCACCTACAACTATGGCAATTTCAACTCCCATTTTATAAACTTCAACAACGCTGTCCGAAATGCTGTTTATAGTGTGACTGTCAAGTCCAAAACCCTTGTCTCCCGCCAGCGCTTCTCCACTAACTTTTAGTACGACTCTTTTATATTTTGGTGTTTGCATCAGGTTTTTACCCCCGTCTAATTAGAATTTTATTTTGATAGACCGGTTGGATAAAATCCATCCGGTCACTTTTGACAGCTAAATTTTCAAACTCCGGAGCACGCATTCCTGCTCCGTTTACTTTGTGTGTCAGTTTTACCACCCGTAATTCAAACACTAAACTTTTGGGGACTCCCCTGCCCTGTTTGCATCGGGTATCAGTTTTATCACCTGTAGTTCAGGCAATAAGCTCAGGGACTCCCCTGTCCCATTTACATTAGGTGTCATCTTTACCACCGGGAATTTAAACAATGCCATAAAAAAGGGAACACCTTGATGTTCCCCTTGGTATTTTTCTTATTTTATCTGTTTCATTACTTCATCGGCGAAGTTTTCTTCCTTCTTTTCTATTCCTTCTCCTCTTTCAAATCTTGCAAATCTGCGGATAACTATATTTTCGCCGATAACAGCAATTTTCTCTTTAAGAAGCTGTTCGACTGTCTTATCCGGATCTTTGATAAAAGGTTGCTCTAAAAGACATTTTTCCTTAAAGAATTTTTCAATCCTTCCTTCAACCATTTTATCAACAATCTTTTCCGGTTTGCCTTCATTCAAAGCCTGATTTCTTAAAATCTCCTTTTCTTTGGCAATTACATTCCCCGGTACATCATCCCTGCTTATGTATTCGGGGTTGGAAGCAGCAATTTGCATTGCAATATCTTTTACGAAAGTCTTGAATGTTTCATTTTTTGCTGCAAAATCAGTTTCAATATTAACTTCAACAAGTACGCCGATTCGTCCGCCACCATGAATATATGACTCAACAAGACCTTCTGCGGCAATCCTGCCTGCCTTTTTGGCAGCGGCCGCCAGGCCTTTTTCCCTTAAAATCTCAATTGCCTTGTCCATATCGCCATTTGCATCCATAAGGGCTTTTTTGCAATCCATCATTCCGGCTCCGGTTCTGTCACGAAGTTCCTTTACAACACTCGCACTAATCATTATCCAAACCTCCAAACAATATATAATATCCGTCAAACATATTATTTACTATTATAACCAGCTATAATCGCTTTTTATACTCTGACTGCTCTTTGGCAAACAGCTTCCGGTTCACCTTAAAAAGCATCCAAACTTCAAGGGCATTGATGCCCTTTGTTATTGGGCCGGATATTGTCCATGACCCTTTATTAATAGTTTTTCAGTAAAACAGTTTATTCAGTCTATGTATGCCGGTTTATGCATCCGGTCCGCAATCAGGACCGGATGCATAAATCAGAGTTGTTATTATTCTTCCTCGCTTGAAAATTCATTTTCCGCAACATCCATGTTTTCAGCAAAATCATTGATGTCTACTTCTGCGCGTTCAACATTTTCAGCTTCTTCGTATACATTTTCAGCTACGGGTTCATTGTTGCCGGCTGCAGCTTCAGTCTGTTCACCCTGCTTGCCTTCAAGAACTGCATCAGCTATTTTTGAAGCAATCAGCTTGACAGCTCTGATTGCATCATCATTACCGGGTATTACATAATCCACTTCGTCCGGATCACAGTTGGTGTCAACTATTGCAACTACCGGAATACCCAGTTTTCTGCCTTCCAAAACTGCAATTCTTTCTTTTCTCGGATCAACTACAAACAGTACTCCAGGAAGTCTGTCCATATTCTTGATTCCGCCAAGATACTTTTCAAGCTTCTCCATTTCGCCGCGAAGCTTTATTACTTCTTTCTTGGGAAGGACATCAAATACGCCTTCCTGTTCCATTTCATTAAGCTTGTTGAGCCTTTCCACTCTCTTGCGAATTGTGTTGAAGTTGGTAAGCATTCCGCCCAGCCATCTGACGTTTACAAAAAATTCTCCGCATCTTTCAGCCTCTTCCCTGATTGACTCTGCGGCCTGTTTCTTCGTACCTACGAAAAGAACGCGCTCACCGTTCATGGCAAGGTCTCTGATCAGGAAATAAACTTCTTCGATTTTCTTGACAGTCTTTTGCAGGTCAATAATATATATTCCGTTTCTTTCCATGAATATATATTCTGCCATTTTAGGGTTCCATCTTCTTGTCTGATGGCCAAAGTGTACACCAGCTTCGAGCAGTTGTTTCATTGATATAACTGACATGTTTTTTCCTCCTATCGTTTAATACCTCCCCGGCAGTCAGCCCTGCAGGAAACCCGAAGGCAACCGCCCGCAAGTCCTGCCAGGTGTGTATTTTTTCCGTTGAGTAGTATAACACAATAAAATATATTAATCAACAAATTTTTCAAAACATTTTCAACAATTGCTGTCTGCCTGCCACAGATGTTACCTGGCGTTTTATTCATAACTTTTCAGTGTTGCTATTTCACGAGGCAGGTGTATATCGTAAGGCTCCCAATCAATCCATTCTCCGCTTATAAATCCATTGTAGCCCAAATCCTTCAACAGATTAATTGCAGCTTTATGATCCACACTGCCCTGGCCTATGGGTTTCAGCTCCAGTTTATCGTTTTCAAATGTGCCGTCATGGACATGTACATGCTTAATCCAGGGTTTTAAAGTATTGAATGACTTTTCAATCGTATACCCTTCCCTTAACACAGGATGCATTATGTCCCAGTTGACGGCAACATTAGGATGGTTGACATTCCTGACAATATCCGCAACTTGTGCAGGGTCGCACCAGCTGTCATGGGTTTCAATGCAAATTGATACATTTCTGTCGGCTGCAATCGGAGCAAGCTTTATCATGGCATTAATAACCAAATCACGGCTTTTCTCCCTGCTCACGCCTTCGGGGATAAATCCTCCGAAAACCCTTATTGCAGGAGCTTCAACTTCCGCGGCAAGGTCAAGGGCCCGCTTTGCGGATTCAATATTCGCCTCGGTAATATCAGGATTTGAGAAATTGCAGGAAGTGGCTATGCAGCAAATTTTTATACCTGCTTCTGCAGCTTTCAGCTTTGCTTCCCTCAGAGCAGTTTTTGATGAAGTTGATTCAATGTTGTGTTTATGACCTGCATCAATACGTGGTTCAAACCCATTATATCCATATAGTTTTGCTACCTTTAAAATTTGATCAAAATCAAGTCCAGGTGTGGAAAAACTCATAAATGAGTATTTCATGACAATTCACTCCAATCTGTATAATATTTATATATTCTAACCCCAGTATATATTAAGATATCAAAAAAATATATAAGAAAGGTCTGAAAAAATTTGCACATTCCACTTTATTGAAATAACATTGAGCCAATGAATGTAGTAAAAAATTTTTGGGTATTTCGGAAGAACTTGGTTGAAATCATTTGCACTTTTTGGTAATATAAAACAAAGTAAGAGAAAGGAGCATTATTAAATGCGTAATAAAGTTTACATATTTATTATTATTTTGTTAGTACTGGCTGCTGCCACAGGCTGTGGAAAAAAGGCTGAAACACCGGAACAGGCTGTAATAAATGCTTTAACCGCTGTTAAGAATATGGACAGGGAAACGGCAGGCAAATATTTCGAATTCGACGACTTGTTTGAAGGAGATACAGTGGCAGAAGATGATGAGTTCATGGAGAATGAAGAAACCCTCAAACTTATATTTAACAAATTGAGTTTCAAGGTTTTATCTTCTTCAAAAGCAGGCAACGACGCAGCTACGGTCAAAGTTGAAATTACAAATATAGATATGGGTATCATCATGCAGGAGTTCTTCCCGCAAATGTTTGCCCTTGCTCTCAGCAATGCCTTTGCAGGTGAAAATGCAATAAGCGATGAAGAGTTGAATGAACAGATGAAACAAATTTATACAGACTTATTAAAAAGAGAAGACAACCAAATGAAAACATCCACAGTTGAAGTCATGCTGTACAGTCATGAGAACAGCTGGAAAATAGATGCCAACGACGAGTTCAGGAATGCAATACTTGGAGGAATGGTTGCTGCAATAGAGGAGATGGAAGAAAGCTTTAATTTTGATGGTGAAGCAGGTGAGTAAATTACCCGGTAAAACAACAAAACCGCCTTATACAGGCGGTTTTTTATTTACATATCTGGTGCGCCATCAGGGACTCGAACCCGGGACACCCTGATTAAGAGTCAGGTGCTCTACCAACTGAGCTAATGGCGCATATCACCAAGCACCTATTTATTATAAGAGCAAAAAAAAATAATGTCAACAGAATTTTTAAATAATTTTTTGTACCAATATATGCAAAGCTACTGTTCAAACGCAACCTGAAATATATGAAGAACAGGGCTATTTGCGAAGCAAAATCCAGCCAAAAGCGAGCGGGGCTCGATGCCCCCAAGCTTTTCTGGAACAAGGCTCGTATTTTGAGAAAACACACAGGATTGCCGAAGGCAAAAATGCTACTGCTTTTACTCGCCCTCTGCAGTTTAAAAAAAGCTAAAAAAACATCCTGCTTTTTCACACATTTTTGCCTTCAGCTCACATGGTTTTCCAGCAAAATAAAGCCATTTGTTATTGTTTTGCATACATTTCAATCTTCTTGGCTACCTTTTTGGTGAACTACATCGCCATTGAAATGGCGAGCTTCGAGCTCTCAACGAAACAATGACTGTTCCATCGGTACGCTTCCGGGGTGTCCAAACCCTCTACTGCTGGGATGGTTTTGTGGCTATTCCTACACAGGTACTTTTTTAATATGTTATATGCTCAC
The DNA here is from genome assembly GCA_012839865.1 of Clostridiaceae bacterium. Lineage (GTDB taxonomy): Bacteria > Bacillota > Clostridia > CAYPLH01 > DUMO01 > DUMO01. The sequence goes on along the minus strand of DUMO01000005.1, from coordinate 28,978 downwards.
GGCTTTCATCTCCCCATTCAAATGCGGAGGATTCCCGCCGGATTTGCTAAATAACCGATTTATTTTATGGAACATCTGAACAGTGACTCTCCCATAGGCCAAAGACATGAGCAGCTCAACTGCCTTTATTTATTATTCGGCAAAATTATTTAAATCATATTGCCTGTTTGTCAGCCCGGGTTTCAATCATGCTTTCAAGGGCTGTTGCCAACTGGTCGGGGCATGATGTATCCTTTTGCCCGCAACAAATGCCTTTCAGCCTTTGTATAGCCTCTTCCACCTTCATTCCCTGCACAAGCCTTCCTATTCCCTGAAGATTTCCGTTGCAGCCTCCGACAAATTCAACACTTTTAATTATTCCATCCTCAACGCTGATGTTAATACTTTTGGAGCAGACTCCCTTTGTTACATATGTCATTTTATGACCCCTATCCCAAGTATAATCAATATAGCCTTTATTTTCAGGAAGTATAACTACCTTCCGCAAAGCAATCATATTATAGCAAACAAATATATTTTGCAAAAGAGTTTTTTGTTAACTGCAAACCATCTTTATTCTATAGGATCACCCTCTACAAGCTGACTGATAGGTACATCAACAGTTTTATCGCTCTCAATATATGTGACCTTTGCTTCGTTTCCGTTTAAAGACTCTATCCAGACTGACTGGTTGTTGTGCAATACATCAATAACCCCATAAGACTCAAAAATCTCTCTTGCCCTTTTAGCATCCATTCTTGCATCACTCCTGATTATTTTTTGGGAATTCTGCCCTAAAGTATTTTTCCGCAATTATTTTCTTATTATTACAAAACATTTTTCATAGGTTAACGTGCAGAATCGCACAAGTGTAATGCATCATGGCGGATGTTAAAAAATGAGTACGGAGGGGGCCGTACTCATTTAAGGGGGGGTTGTTGGTTATGATATCTCTATTCAGTTGTAACTTGAATTATCTCCATAAAGTTACGGGTAATGCTTTTATGCAACTTTAAGGAATAATCAAATTATTAGACCTCATTATTCTAATATTGGTTCCATGATATTTATACCAACAATTTTCTTATGTAAACATCAATTTTTTATTTTGTATTGGCATTATTTCTTAACGGTTTTTTCTGCAAAGCTGTTATCAATAATCTCTTCATAAGGCGGCTTTTTGTCAAGTTCTCCTGCTTCCGTCATAACTTCATACAAAAGTTCCAATGCTTCTTTTTTGATATAGGGTTCAGTCTTCCATGCGTCTACTTCCTTGTATCTTCTTGCAACCATGGTGAGCAACTCTAAATCCGTGTCAGGGAACGAAGGTTTGATAACCTCGGCTATCTCCTCCGGAGTATGCTCCATAACCCATACCTGCCCCCTATATAAAGCATTTGTAAACTTCTGAATTATTCCGGGATTCTTTTCAATATAGCTTTTCTTTGCAAAATAAGTTGTATACGGAGTTTCACCACTTCCTTTACCTACTGACGCAAGAACGTATCCCTTGCCCTCCTTCTCCAGCATGGAGGCTGTAGGTTCAAAAAGTGTTACATAGTCCCCCATTCCTCCGGTGAAAGCACCGGCCATCAAATCAAACTGCACTGTAGTGTCCACCAATACATCCTTGCCCGGAATGACCCCGTTCTTTTTAAGGACATACTCAAGTGTCATACAAGGCATGCCGCCTTTTCTACCTCCGATTATATGCTTGCCGGTCAGATTGCTCCACGTAAAATCCGGTTCAGGATTTCGCCCAACCAGAAAAGAACCGTCACACCTGGTAAGCTGTGCAAAAACAACACAATAGTCTTCCTTACCTTCATTGTAAACATAGATTGCAGTCTCAGCACCGGCAAATCCTATATCCGCCTGCCCTGAAAGCACTGCAGTCATTACCTTGTCTGCCCCGCCCCCGTTGTACAGTTCTATATCCAGTCCTTCTTCCTTGAAAAATCCTTTGTTTATTGCTACGTACTGCGGTGCGTAAAACACCGAATGGGTAACTTCATTAAGTCTTATCTTTATCATCCCTTCCTTTGTATTCGTACAGGAAGCAAGCAGCAGTACAACTCCAATCACAGCTATGATCAGCAAGATTATTTTTTTCATATAAATACCTCCAATTTATAATAATTTTTATACTGAACCAACCTTGCAAAGCTCCCTCTGCAATACCTTAAGGTTATGAATTCCTGAACAAAATTCTTTCCAGGAATAAAACACCATGGTACATCAGGGTTGCCGCAATCCCCAGAATAATAACACTTGCCATGACAAGATCCAGTTTGAATACCTGCCCGCCATAAACTATCAGATATCCTATTCCAGCTTTTGACACGAGAAATTCTCCCATTATTACTCCAACCCAGGATAAACCAACATTTATTTTGAGAGCATTCATAATAACTGGTCTTGTTGATGGTAGTACAACTTTTGCAAATGTTTGAAACCTGTTTGCTCCAAAGGCCTCCATGAGCTTGATCTTATCCCTGTCAACACCGAGAAAACCGTTTAATACTTCCATGATTGTTACAATCAGAGATATTGCCAGGGCCATCATGATAATGGACACAGGTCCTGCCCCCGCCCAGACTATGAATATTGGTCCAAGGGCAACTTTAGGCAGGCTGTTGAGCACAACCAGATAAGGCTCAAATACTCTGGCCAGGAAACTGGAAGACCATAAAATCACTGCAATCAGAGTCCCTAACAACGTGCCAAGCAAAAATCCTATTACAGTTTCAGAGCAAGTTACCAGGATATGTCGAAACAACGTGCCTTCCCTGTATAAATTGACCAGGGTCCTTACTATCCTGGAAGGAGAGCTGGTAATAAATGAATCAATCATCCTGAATTGGGCCAGGACTTCCCAGAGTATGATCAAAGCAACCAGAATTGCTATTCTTGCAGTATTTACAGCTATTTTCTGTCTTTTAACCTTCAAGAGGAATAACTTGTGTTCAGGGGAAATATTCTTATCCATGTCAGACATGTACATCAAGCTCCTTCCATATCTTGTTGAAATAATAGCGAAATTCAGGTGCATCTCTGGAACACAGCGGAGTCCTCTGAGGACAGCTTAGCTTGATCTCATAAATGTTTTTGATGGTACCCGGCCTTTTTGAAAAAACAAACACCCTGTCTGCCATGCTGATGCTTTCAGCTATATCATGAGTTACCAGTATGGCTGTCTTATTCTCTTTTTTTATTATGGAATAAATGTCATCGTTAACGGCTAGTCTTGTCTGGTAATCAAGGGCGGAAAAAGCTTCATCAAGAAGCAAAATATCAGGCTTTGTAGCAATAGTCCTGATAAGGGCTGCTCTTTGCCTCATACCGCCTGAAAGCTGACTTGGATATTTGTCTTTGAATTCGTATAAGCCATAGGTTTTGAGAAGATTCAGGACATACTCCTTTGTTTCGTCGGTGAGTGTCCTTCGTATTTCCGGACCGATTAATACGTTTCTATGTATTGTCCTCCACTCAAAAAGATGATCTTTTTGAAACATATAACCGACATCAAGGGAAGCTCCCGATACTTTTTTGCCTTTTATATACACTTCCCCCTCGGTAGGTTTCAAAAGGCCGGCTAAAAGCGAAAGCAATGTGGATTTTCCACAGCCGCTTGGTCCTACTATACAGATAAATTCACCTTTTTTTACTGTGAAATTTACATTTTTTAAAGCATCAATTTCTCCGTTCAGTGAATGATACTTCATTCCAAGATTATGTACTGCAACTATATCGCTCATCTTTGCACCCTTTTCTAAGCTCTATACCAATAGTATATTCTTTCACCTTGAAAAGGGTTCTTGCTTTATGTAATCACAGGCATTATATCCTTTCCCGCCCTGTAGTAGTAAATTAAATATGTGTCGGCGGCTTATGTAAACCATGGTATTTGGCCTGACGGCAATGGAGTTCTCTTTTCCGAAACCAGATAACAAAATGGGCACAAATAAAAGACTTGATTTTATGATAAACAAGCAAAATTAAAAGAACAATACCGCAATAACCAACCACCGGATAAAGGTACTTCACCAGGTTGGTAAAGCCTACCCGGCTTGCTAAAAATGACATGACAGCAGTAAGAACGATCGCACATTTGCCTTTTCCCGATTCAATGTCCGTTAATCTTGAAACAAACCCGAAGAGACTGCTCACAGCTGTTGTATAAACTTCCATCAATAGTACTGCGGCATATGCCAACTGAAGGATAAACCCCATCTTTCCGGCAATATATATCATGGGTATTTCAAACTCAAGAACACCCGGCATGTTTTTAAGAAGCGCCATATATATTACTGCAGAGCCAATACCCAAACCCATTCCCCCCAGAAAGGCTCCCGCTTTTACAGACTTGCGGCTGAAGGAATTTGCTCCAAGGGGGCCTAAAACAGAAATTGAAAGAAGAATGTTGTATGATACATACAACAAGGCAGCCCACTGCCAATTTGCCAAAAGCCTGCTGGATGCAATCAGAGCTTCGGAATCGGGAAAACCTGCTTTACCTGAAAACATGGAGAAAAGCCCTATGCATAAGACAGCGGCAAGCAGGAAGGGTACAATAAAGCTGATGGAATTCATGACCCCCCTGATTCCGAACAAACATGTGACAGATGCAGCAACAGCCATAATAAGGCTGCCCAGGACGGGTGATATGCCGAAGTTTTCTTTAAACATGGCGCCGCCTCCGGCAATCATGGCAGTCAAACTGCCAAACAAAAAAAAGGTTATAATAATGTCCGCAAGCCTTCCAATATGTTTTCCGCCTACCATCTGAATGATTTCAATATGGGATTTTGATTTTAAGCTATAACCCATATCCATTATCAGATAACCGAAAAAAACAAAAAGTACCGTCACAAGAATAAGACCGAAGAAGCCATTTTTCCCAAACACACAGAAAAACTGGAGAATTTCCTGGCCTGACGCAAACCCGGCACCTACTACGGTACCTATGTAGACTCCGGCAATTTTTTTCGGAGAAATTGTATTTGCAGCCATTTTTGCACCTTTCACCGGTTTTATTTTATCATGCCCGAAAAATCAACCCGGTTAATCTGCTTCCGGGAATCTTCCGGTCATATAAATATACATATGACTGCAAATGCAAAAATACTCCTGATAAAATGATTATTCCAAAAGAAAAACAGAACGGCAACTAGTGGCACATTCCTCGAAACATCCTGGTCGAGGTGTTGAGCCAGACAGATTTAACCTGCTTCTTTACCATAACAGGTTGATTCCAAGGTTCATTTTCACATCAGAAAAATTCAACCTTTCTTATACTCCGGCAAACAAATTGAATCGTAAAGGATCATCATACATCAGGCTTTGCATATCACCGTTAAATCATTGGACAGATAGTTTCTGACATATTTGATCTCCTGAGGGCAGATGGAGATCTCGGCCAACCCCTTGTCAATGTCTCCTTCGCTGTAGTAATAATACATGTCCTCCTTGTCCCGGGACTTATAGTAAAGAAGGTTGAAAACGACCATATCTTTGGAAAGGGTAAAAAATGTTTTCAGGGCCTTTTTGAGAAAACCCATGTTGTCACTTATTTTGAGATTGAATATACCTGAAGAATAGACAATATCAAAGGAACCTTCATTAAAGAAGCTTTCGCTGAATATATCCATAAAGTAAAATTTTCCTCCAGGGTTTTTCTGTTTTGCCAGGGTGATCATTTCCTCCAGAATATCGACACCGGTGTAGTCAACATTGATATTATTGCTCTCAAGGAATTCCAGAAGATTACCAAGACCGCAGCCAACATCCAGCAATTTTTTTCCGTTAAGGTCAACATGACTTGTCAGTATTTCAAATCTTTTGAGTTGTGCTTCCCTGCTTTCCCATCCCAAAATCTTATAATCCTCATTATACTTCTCAATCTTCGGTATATAGTATGACTTGATTATTTCTATGTCCGGCATTTTTTTCTCCTTTTATTATGGTTATCCCGTATAAGTCGGGCTTACAGGCAACTTTTACGTAAGATTTTCTCCTTCAGTCATCGTTATCCTTAAGTATTTTTGCCCTTTTGATTACATCCATTCCAAATCTTTTTCTTATGGAATCCATGGCAAGTTCAAGTTTTTCCTGCTTTTTCCCTTCAGGTGCAGATTCAATTATATCAAACAAATTCAACTGCGTAAACTTGTCGGTAATGTTGCTGCTAAGTCCAATTCCCAGCAGTCTGACAGGTTTTTTGTCATTCCAGTTTTCTTCAAGGAGCTTTTCTCCTGCCTTGTATATTTCCTTTGTAAGAAATGTAGGCTTTACTGTCTTTTGCCGGGTGACGGTTTTGAAGTCGCTGTACCTTATTGTAATCGATACGGTTTTTCCTTTGAAATTCTGTTCCCTTGCCTGAATACCAACCTCCTCGGCAAGTTCCATCAAAACAACTTTTGCCTCCTCCAGATCGGTTATATCCCTGGCCAAAGTTTCACTTCTGCTTATTGATTTGCTGTCCTGGACCGGACTAGCCTCCACGGGGGAAGTATCTATTCCGTTGGCAAGCCTCTTAAGTTCAATACCGTACTTGCCAAGGGCTTCATACAGAATATTCTGATCGCAGGCAGCGATGTCTCCGATTGTGAACAAACCCATCTCAACCAGCTTTTTCTCCGTCTGCTTTCCTATCCCGTACATTTCCCTTACTGGAAGAGGCCAGATTTTCTCCTTGATATCTGAAACCCATATTTCAGTGATTCCAAGGGGCTTTTTCCTTTCAGAGGCCATCTTTGCCAGAAATTTATTTTCAGATATGCCAATGGAGCACCACAAATCCAGTTCAACCATTAAAGTTTTCATAATATTTTCAGCAATTTCCCGGGGAGAACCAAAAAGAAGTGTACACCCCGTAAGGTCAAGCCAGGCTTCGTCTATGCTGTTTTGCTGGATGACAGGTGTATAACGGGACAAAATGCCCATGACTTCCCTTGACTTTTGGCTGTAAAATTTATGATCCGGCGGTACTAAAATCAAGTCGGGGCAAAGCTTTTTTGCTTCATGGACCAGCATGGTTGTTTTAATGTTGTATTTTCTGGCTTCATAATTTGGAGCCAGAATAATACCTGATCTGTATTTGGGGTCCCCCGCTACAGCTGCAGGCTTGCCCTTAAGGCTTTTATTCCTGGACATTTCACAGCTTATAAAAAAAGCATTCATATCAACAAGAAATATGATTCTTTTCATGGCACGTCTTTACCTTCCGTGTGGGTTAAGACTCACATAAATTGCATCAATCAACAGCTTCAATATTTTATATTTCTTATGCGCACCCCATGGGCACTTAAGCCCACATCAATTATATCAATCAAACGTCCCCTGTGTATATATTAAGTAGAAATAATTTGTATTGCGCCTTCAACTTTCTTTGTGTTATTATTTAAATAACAAATATGCTCAAATTTCCTCAGTACTACCTATAATTATCCGGCAATTTACATTTTTAGTATTGCCTTTCGCATTAATATAATGCCGGCTTGAAACTATTGATTGTTCCGAAACGGAACCAGGAAAATCTTAGGAACAAAAAACAGTTTTAATGAATCTAAGTAAAATATGAAAGATAAAATTAAGAGGCTGTATGCTTCTCTATGCAAGGAGTGGATCAAATGACTTTTCAATACGCTTTCAGCAATCTTCATCCAATAGCTTATATTATCCTGTTTATTACGACTGCCGTATTTATAATTGCCGTAACAGCCATTTTCATACTCAGAAGCCAATACAAAAAAATACTGGCAGATTTGGAAAGGCCGCGGGGCGGAAAGTTCAGATCAGATTTTTTAAATGATATAGTCAGTGATTATGAGAGCACTGCTCTCGGCAGCAGGGAAGTAAATACGCAGGCAATAATTGAAAAGCATTTTGAGACATCCCTTGGTCCAATGCAGGTTGCGGAAAGATTCTTGAGAAATTCCATATCAACCCTTATAGCCCTTGGACTTCTTGGTACATTTGTCGGTCTGACCCTGGCAGTTGGCGAGTTAATTTCAATGATGATGGGAATTGACAGTGACCAAATAATAGAAATGTTCAGAACCCTGGGGGTAAGTCTTCTGACATCCTTAAGAGGAATGTCTACGGCATTTACAACCAGCCTTTTTGGAATTGCCTTCTCCATAATATTAACAGTGCTGAACGTAATTTTTAATGTAGAAGAATGCCGGGAAAATTTAATGGTACATATTGAAGAATACCTGGATAATACGGTTTCTTTGATTATCTCCAGGGATAAGGAATCGGAATACGAAGTTAGGAACAGAATTTTAAGGGACACTTTCACAGAGTTTGGCAAGAAAATCGAAAATTCCCTGGTGGCAATGACTGATTCCTTAGGCGAAAAACTTAAGAATGTAGTCATGGAAGTAACCCTGTCTTCAAAAGCTCTGGATAATACCGTTGAGAAATTCGACCGTTCGCTGAAGAATTTTGCCGAAAACATAAGAGATTTCACCGAATTTAATGTAAATTTGCGAAACAATATTGAAATAATGGATGTAAGCTTTATAAAGGTAACCGAAGCCCTTAAGAATTCATCCAAAATACTGCTTGACAATTTCAACTCAATGGAAGCCTTCTCAAAAGATGTCCAGATTGCAGTAAACGAATTAAATGCCCAAAATAAAAAAGTTGTGGAGGACATGGAGACCCTTGTTGGCAAGGTCAGGGAAGCAACAGTGAGCATAAAGGAATTTGGACAGATGTTGAAGGACGAAATGTCCCAGCGTGAAGGGGACATGCAAAAATACCGGGAAAACTTCACAAGTCTCATGGCCGGAATAAGCAAGGAAATCAGCCTGCTTGGCGAACAAGTTTCCAAATCTTTCGACCGGAGCCTGTCAGATACGGTTAAAACCGTTTCTCAGGAGTTGTCAAGGGAGATTAATGCAATACTTAAAGAAATATATGACATATTGGAGTCCTTCGGAGAAAATGAAAAAATAATGTCACGGACTATATCATCACTCCCGGATCAGTTTCTGACATACAGTGAGACTGCATCCGCCAGGGTTGACAATAAAATGAATGAAATAATCAAATTAATTCAAAAGGATCTGTAATCCCTGGGAAAGGCTTGATTAAGCCTGCTTTTTTCAAGCCTGGATTCACATTAGCGGCGTGAGGAAAGTAATCATTTAAACCTCAATATACAGACGGAAACGGGGTGTTTGTCAAATGAAGGTGAGAACGCGAAGATTCAGAAACTTAAGCGGTACGGAAAACTTCTGGCCTTCCTTTACCGACGTAATATCTACTATAGTATTAATTTTGTTTTTTATTATGCTGCTAACATATATTCAAAACCTGTTAACCGGGAAAAACCTCGAAACAGCAAAATTGAACCTTGAACAGGCACAATTGACACTTGATGCAAAAAACCTGGAAATTGAGGAAGCGGAAAAACAACTACGCCTTCTTGAGGTGGATATTGAGGAAACCAAGGCTCAATTGGAAGAAAGCAAGCTTCAACTGATACTGCTCAGTGATGAAATTGAAAAACAGAACCAGATAATTCTGACTAAAGAAACAGAACTGGCAAACAAGGAAACTCTTATTGCCATTACTCTTGAACAATTGGAGAATCAGAAAAAGATAATTGCAGCCAGTAATGCGGAACTTGAAAAACTTCGCTTGAAGCTTCAGGATATTGCGCTGCTCAGGATTAGTGTTCTTGAGAAAGTCAAAAAATCCATAGAGGAAAAGATCGGCAACTCGAATGATAAAGGTGAACCCCTTGTTTCAATAGGTGATAATGCAAACATAATTATAAATGAAAGCCTGTTTTTCGACTTTGCAAAGGCTGAAATAAAACCTGTGGGCTTCCCGCTGCTTCTTCAGTTATCCCTTGCCTTTGAAGAGCTGCTGGATGATAACGAGGTAAAAAATTATATTGATGCAATAGTAATAGAAGGCCATACAGACTCAATTGGCGATCCGGAAAGCAACCGCAAGCTTTCAGCGGAAAGAGCTTATAATGTGGTAAACAAGCTTATGGAATTCAATCCGAGTTTGGAAAATAAATATGGTGAGTATTTTGCTGCAAGCGGTTACTCAGAGTTTCGCCCCATTGCATCCAACGATACCGAATCAGGGCGGCAGCAAAACAGGAGAATAGAAATATCGGTTGTTATCAAGGACTCCAACATACAAAGCATTATAAATGACTATCTCGATGAAACTGAAATTGCCAACTAGGTTCAGGTAATAAAAGCATGAAGGAAGCAACCGGTTTGTTTTATAAATAAATATCCAAAGCGGAGTATAACATGGAATCTGTCAAGACTGATATAAGAATTTTAAAATATGAAAACTATGTAAAGAACAACCCCGAGAAGCCCTACGGTTATTACTGCCTCGGAAAGCTGCATATGCAGAACAGCAATTTAAAAGAGGCGGAAAGCCATATGAAAAAGGCATTGGAACTGGACAGGTACTATACCCGTGCCAAGTTGGGCCTCATTGAAATATTGATTCTGAAGGGTAAATATATCAAGGCTGTTTACCTGTGCAGCAAATATAAAAGAAGCATTAACATGCGGAATATTTACAAGAAGGAAATTGCAGAAATCGTAAGCAGCCAGTTCAACAGCAGCAAACTGGACCCTGCCCGTCAAAGTTTGGTGTCAAGGGTTTTTCTAAACTATTTCATAAACTCGGCAAAAAGGATTCTGAAAAAACAACCGGACAATCCTGTTCTTAATCTTTTGTTTTGCATTTATTGCCTCCATAATCATCAGGAAGATTCCACCGCAGTCGAATTGTTCAAAAAGTGTGTTGTACTGGACGGGCTTGATGACAATATGAGATGGGCATTGATTAAAGCACTGTCTTCAACTGACAGTGCAGTTTTGAAGAATGAAGCTGTTGCGGGTAAATTTGCTAAACTGCCGGATGCAAAGGACTGTACAGCGGATTATACCAATATCATCCTTTTATCAGCTTTAAAAAGCGGAAAACTGGAAAAAGCCCTGTCCATTCTTGATTCCATGGACAGTCTTGGCATCTTCCCCCCACCTTCAAGCCTATGGTTGTTTCTCTACCAGTGCAGTGAGAATTCGGTGTACAACAACCTGACATTCAAATGTTGCAGCAGGCTTTTAAAATCCGGCTGGGTTGACAAGCTGGTAGCAGCAACCTTTATCCGGCTGAAAGATCTCGATATCGCACATCAGACTGATGAAGAAGAAAAAATCCTTAAATTTTACGGGTATGTTTCCTAATAGTTTACATGCCGAACCCCAGGTTTTCATCTCGTTGCAAAATTCATGGCTCTAAGTTTGGAATCCGAAAAATTATTCAACAGCCCCATGATTTATAAAACCGGAGCAAACCAGGCTGCCTTTTACCTGAGTCCGCGTTCCTTCAGGAACAGATTAATCTTATTTCTGGGATCAATCAGGTAGCTCAAGGATTGATCATGGTTCAGCATATCAATAATAAACGATAAAAACTTGGAGAGATCCACGTCAACATACCACTCAGCATTTAAAAGTTCAGGTTTCCTGTAGGTAAGGTTTGTGGAATACAAGCGGTCAAAAATGCCTTCCTTGTAAGCTTTATCGAAACTTTCAATGCCGTTTGTAAACAGTGCAAAAGTAGATGCAATGAAAATTCTTCTGGCCTTTCTGCTTTTCAGCTCTTCTGCGACATCAAGCATTGATTCACCCGAGGATATTATATCATCAACTATAAGCACATCTTTTCCTACTACCTCATCTCCCAGGTATTCATGATTGATAATCGGATTTTTTCCATTTACCACCCTGGTGCAGTCTCTGCGCTTGTAAAACATGCTCAGGCTCAGGTCCAGACTGGTGGCATAGTAAATATTCCTTTCAACGGCACCTTCATCGGGACTTACCACTATCATCTTTTCCTTGTTAAGTTCCAGATCTTTCTCAGTGTTGATAAGGGCTTTCACTATTTGATATGCCGGAGAAAGGTTTTCAAATCCCTTCAACGGAATAGCGTTTTGCACTCTGGGTTCATGGGCGTCAAAGGTAATGATATTGTCTATTCCGAGATTCGCAAGTTCCTGAAGTGCAACTGCACAGTCAAGAGACTCCCTTGACTGTCTCCTGTCCTGACGGCCTTCATAGAGCATGGGCATTATTACAGTTATACGGCGCGCCTTGCCTCCAATAGCTGCAATTATCCTTTTCAAATCCTGAAAGTGGTCATCGGGACTCATGGGGCATTCCATACCAAACATTTTGAATTTGCAGTTGTAATTTCCAATGTCAATTAGAATAAAAATGTCATGTCCTCGAACAGTGCTGTTGATAACCCCTTTTCCTTCGCCATTGGCAAATCTTATAACATCCGCCGAAATTATAAAAGATTCTCTTAAAAATCCGGGAAAAGCAATGTTTTTCTCGTCGCTTTCCAGAAATTCATATCTTCTTTTGTATATCCAGTCATTAACCTGTCTTCCCAACTCTTCGGTTCCATTCATTGCAATAATACCCAGAGGTCCTACCGGTACTTTTTGAATCCCACTCATATTAACGCTTATCTCCTTTAGCTATTAATATAAAATAAGCTGCAGCAACTACCCAAAATTCCAGACAGCAATAATATAGCCAATGATATATTACCACTATTTCTCGAAAAATCAAATGTATAAAAGTAATATTTCGACAAATTCTTTAACATACCACACAATAGCTTTCACTATTAAAGAAAAAGTACTTTGAGTTCTCATTATCTCTTAGCATATTTTTCAATGCTGATACTGCCGGCAGAACTCCTGATATTAACTTGCACCGGGTTGCCGGATGAGGAGTGGTTGTGAGATGTTGCAACATTATCAGCAAGTGCGAACTCATTCTTAATCATGTTGCCGATGCTGTTGATTTCCAAAAACTTGCCGTAAGGAAAAAGAAGCCTGATGTCTCCAAAACCTGTTCCAATTTCGTAGTTTCCTCTTTCTTCCAGGTCTGATTTAATACTAACATTTCCGGTGTTGCAACAGATTCGGGAACCTGTTTTTAACTTGCCATTTGATATACAGACATTCCCTCTGTCATTCCTGATATCCAGCAAGCCAAAAAAGCTTCTGATATTTACATCCACCGTACCCAATTCTGCATTCATAACACCTCTGAAATCATCTATAAGATTAAGTTCCCCCCTGTCAAGCTTAATGGAAAAGTGCCTCCACTCCCTGGGAAGATACAATACTACATTTGCGCTGCACTTTTTTCCGTACTTCGGGGAGCCGTAGTATGCTATGTCAATGCAAAGGTTTTTTGAGCTTTCTTCTTCATTGATTCTGATATTGCTTAAGAGCTCCTCCTTCAGCTCCTTTTCACTTGAATTTACTGTTCCGGTCACCTCAATCCACACCTCATTCTTACTCCATGAATAAGCTTCCACCTTCCCTCCAAAGCTGCTTATTCTAAGTTCTTTTGGTTCGTCCACCGGATAGCTTTTCCGAAAATGGCATTGCGTCAGGCCTGAGCCCGCACTGGCTCTTGAAATTGAACAAGCAGGCATGCAAATCGGCAATAGCAACAGAAAAAGGATACAAAAACCACGTCTCATTCAAGCTCACCCTTTTAAATAATTTGGTAGCTAAATGTTACCATGACTGTCATAACCTATCAAATATTTCCCGATAAGTACGCCCCTGCCTTAAGTATTATTTCATAATCAAACGGCTCTAATTCAGTATTTACAACGATGTTCAGGCAAAGTGCAATATGATTGGCGCGTTGTACGAAAGTACGAACTATATATAGATTGAATCTGTATGAAAAATGAAATGTGTGCAGAACAATAACAAATGGCTTTATTTTGTTGGAAAGCCAGGTGAGCTGAAGGCAAAAATGCGTGAAAAAAACAGGATGTTTTTTTAGCTTCTAGCGCCATGGATGGCGCATCAAAAGCGTTAGCATTTTTGCCTTCAGCACGCCCGTGCGTTTTCTCAAAATACGAGCCTTGTTCTTAGAAACTATTCACTTATTGTTCACTTTTTCGCAGCATCTTGGCTGCATCGTATGAGCTTCGGACCAATGGAGCTGATGCGACATTCAAAAAGCCCTTTTCCAATGCTATTTCTTTGTATTCCCTGAACACATCCAGGTGTATGTACTCAACAACAGGATGATGCTTTTTTGACGGTGCAAGATACTGTCCTATGGTTAGGAAATCGCAGCCTGCTTTTCTTAAGTCATCAAATACCGCTAAAACCTCTTCCTTTTTTTCACCCAGACCCACCATTATGCCGGATTTTGTATAAATCCCTTCATCAATTTTCTTAACTCTTTCCAATAGCTCCAGGGATCTTTCATACACAGCCATGGGCCGGACTTCCGGATACAGCCGCGGAACTGTTTCCACGTTATGGTTTATTATATCCGGTTTAGCTTCTATTACCGTACGCAAAGATTCCAGGCTTCCTTTAAAATCCGGAATCAATACTTCCACCGTGACATCCAGGTTGTTTTCTTTAATGCTTCTGATTACATTGTAGAAATGCCCTGCCCCTCCATCAGGCAAATCATCCCTTGTTACAGAGGTTATGACTACATGGGCAAGACCAAGTTCCCTGACAGCCCGGGAGATGTTTAAAGGTTCATCCTGATTCACCGGCTCAGGTTTTTTCTTGGTAACATTGCAAAAAGTGCAATTTCTTGTGCAGTTGTTTCCCAAAATCATGAAGGTGGCGGTATTTCTGCCAAAGCACTCCATCCGGTTGGGACAGTTGGCTTCTTCACAAACCGTGTTAAGGTTGAACCTTTCAAGCATATTTTCAACATAGGCATTGTTCTGCCCGCCTCTTACCTTTATCCGCAGCCATTCCGGTTTTCTTTCATTCAACAGTATCACCTGCTTTGCTTAAAATTGTATTTATATCTACAGGGGTGGGATTCATATCAAATACACGGCAGAAATGATTTATGACCATATCAACTACAGCCTGAAATTCCTGACGCTTGTTCAAAATGCGCTCCACCGAAGTAACACCTTTGTCTTTTATGCCACAAGGTATTATCCATTTGAAATGTTCCAGGTTTGTATTGACATTAAATGCAAACCCGTGCATGGTAACCCAATGTTTTATTGCAAAGCCTATTGCAGTTATCTTCTCATCGTTGACCCAGACACCAGTAAGCCCGTTTATCCTGCCTGCAGTTATGCCAAATTCCCTGTCTAAAAGTTCAATAATCACTTCCTCAATATTCCAAACAAACTTTCTTACATCACGGCCATGATTTTTCAGGTTCATTATTGGATACCCCACAATCTGCCCTGGTCCGTGATAAGTTACGTCACCGCCCCTGTTTACTTCGTAGATCTCAATACCTTCAGCTGAAAGCTTTTCTTCAGGAACAAGAATGTTTTGCCCTTTGCCTCTTCTCCCAAGGGTAATTACAGGGGGATGTTCAACAATTAAAAGTGTATCATCTACTGCATCCTCCTGCCTCAAAGCAAGAAGTTTTTCCTGAATGCCAAGGGCTTCTGAATACCTCATTTGACCCAGTTTTACTACGTTGATGTTCATCCCGATACTTCCTTTTAAGTTAGTTTTTCTGTAAGTGAATAATCATACCGCAAGCTTACTGTCTATACTATACTACACTTGTAAAGAGTATGCAAACACCAAAAGGCTCCCGGTTGGGCCTTTTGGTTATGACATACAGCCCTGGTGCTGCAATACAGCATCAAAAAAATGCATGCATTTTACCGGCACCAGAACTTACCTTTTAACTCAAAATTTAATTATGATATTATTATTGTAATAATCTATCTCAAGCCTACTATATTTTAAATAGCTACATTCAGGAAGGAGAAGCCGGATAAGTGAATTTACCCCGACTCTTCATTTGCAAAATCATTTCGGTTGCAGTTTCAGTTATAGCAGGACTCTGTCTTTATATGGCAATTGTTTCTGCCATTATTAACCTTACTATACTGAACCCTGAGTTCCACAAGGAGCTCTTTTCGAAGTACAACATTTACAACCACGCTGAAAAAGCTGTTAATGAATCAATATCTTCTCTTTTAAAGGACGTTGAGAAATACTATCCTCACATGTCCGACCGGTTCATGAATGTACTTGGTGCAATAGACAGTAAATTAACTCGTGAAATGGTACGATCAAACCTTGATAATATAAGGGAAGGTATTTTTCGCTATTTTAGCGACGAGGTTGCTTTTTTACCGGACATATACCTAAACACTTCCGGTTTTCACACGGCAAATTCACCGGAAACCGGAGCCCCTGCCCTAAATAGCAATGAGTTTCCGGCAAGTATAAATATAATCAACAAAATTGAAAAAATTAATCTTGAGGCAATACTCACTTATCTAAACCGCTATGACATAATCGACGGTATCATGGCAGTGAAACTTATATGCAATATACTGAAATACTTGCCTCTCATCGGCGTACTGGCTTTTCTTGCAGTCCATGCAGGCTTTATTTCCATAGGTGCCAAACCTGGAACCTTAAGGTTAAGACTTCGGATTTCCTTGCTCTTGTGTGGAGCCTTGAGCCTTGTATCAGGCTTGCTTCTTCACACAGCAGTATATGCTTTTCTTGAGCCTGTTGCAAGCTCACTGCCTCTGGAGCGGGATGTATCGGCTTCTTATATTTTAGCCTCTGTGACACCAGCTACCCGTTGCCTTGTTTTGGGAGGGGTTGCCCTGTTGTTGCTGCCATTTTTACTACATTATTTACTCCGGAAAATAAAAGTATTCTTTGGTAAAAAGCCCATGCCTGTTAAATTTAAGTCTGCAACTTTTGCAAACCAATTCATACGGGTTTTTTTCAGTATGGCAAAAATCAGATCAATATTGACCATTATCCTGTTTCTGCTTACTTTAATTAAATTTGGCCTGACTGTCTATGCTGCAGGCAAAAGCATAACATCCGGCAACTTGTCGGACATAGTGCATAAACTTGCATACAAGGATACACAAAAGATAAGGGTTATACCTGCTGAAAACAGTACTATTTATGCATTTTCCCTGAGGGTTGTTGAAAGAGAAACCGGATTGCCTGTAACGGGCATCGAAGTTCAGGTTGCCGGGGAATCATGGGAAAAGGATCGCTTTTTCAATGAACAGGGCACAACAAACGAGGATGGCACAAAGCTTATATTGGCCAAAGGAACATTTCGTTGCTCATTTATCCAGAATGAAGCTATTGAAGAATTTTACATGCCCTCTCCGTTCTATTTTGAACTGAAGGAATCCGGTACAACCATAATAACCGTATACCTGGACAGAAAGGTCAATAAACCGGGCATTATTGAACTTGAAGTACTGGATGGGGACTACAATCCCATTGAGGGAGCTATAATAAAGCTTAACGGTAGTACTTTGGAAAGTGAAGGGCAGGCTTTTTATTCGGTAACAAACGCTGATGGAATAGCTGTCTTTAGAATGATGGAGGGAGTCTATGAACTGGAATTTGCAGCCTCAGAGGCTGTTAATTCCTATAAACTCCCTCTGCCATTCAACGTTGAATCAATATCTTTTCAAACAAATCGATACACGGTTTGTCTTGTAAAATCAAAAGAAACCACAGGTGAGATGTCTGATGATTGACAAAAAATGCTATTACGGCCTTGCATTACCTCTTCTCTCAGCGGTCATCGTTTTTAGCCCGAACAATTTCTCAGTATTTTTATGGGCTACTTTTTCCAGGACATCATAAGGCAGCCTGAGCTTGCTTATAAACCTTGCATGGCACAAAAATGCCTGAACCAGGTATTCGTCTATACCTCCGGGTGTCAGAATGGAGTCCGAACCAAACAAAATACGGTCCTGGTATTTAATAAAGAAATTTCTTAGTATTTCCCTGTCATTTTCATACAAGTCATCAGCCCATCTTAAGTAAAATCCTACACTTGTATCTACAAACAGGTTTTCATGGCTTTCAAAAAGAGAAGCAAGCCTGTCCAGCCCCACATAAAACTGGTGTGCCCCTATAATCTTGAGGTTCTTATATTTCTCCAGCAATTTCAGACATACTTGGAGAAGGTCTTCATTGGTGAACTTGACGCCCTTCTTCCATCCTTCGGACCAATAGGCATTCTCTCCTCCTCCATGATATGGAGACCTGCTGACTCTCTGGGTAACATGCCATAAAACTGGGATGTTTTTTTCCTCCGCCAGGGAAAAAATCCTGCTCCATTCATCCCCCAGCCAGATATCAGGGCTTGCCTGGCCCTTCATAATTGGTGAATTATGCAATTTTAAACCAATTGCTTTACATTCCAGGGCTTTTTTAAACAAATCCAAATCCGGCCTGTCAAAGTTCATCCTGAAAATCCAGTTGAATCCGGCATCCTGATTGGTCAAGTTCCTGTAAATTTCAAACTTGTCAGGGTCCTCAGGCAGAGGCGATATAAGTAGTAGCCTGCCAAGCCTGAAGGCATCAAGTCTTGCAAACCATTCATCCAACAATTTGTAAAGTTCCGAGTGGGATTTCACAGGACCAAGGTGACTGTGGACATCAAACCAGTATTCTTCATTTGGATGAAAATAAAAGCCCCATCCTTTTGAAAATCCGTTATCCAAAGTCTCCCGCTGCTTTACATAAGGTGAATAAGGTTCGCTGCTATAGTCTTCTTTTTCAAATATCATAGTTTCCCTCCCCGTACGATGCCTGGCAACTGCAAAAAATCATGTCAGGCCTGTACCTTCAATATAATAAATCGACTTTGGCAAAATTTTTTGCTTGTTCCCGTGATGCAATAATTTTGAGGCGCTGTCAATATGTGCAGCGCCAAGCTTGCCTGGATTCATATTAAATCAATCTTTATTAACTCCTGAATTACAAAACACTGACTTCCTTGCCCCTGAAGTTTGATTGAGCCTGCTTGCTTATACTTTCAGCCTCAATTAAATCGCCTGCCAGGGCCAGCCGGATTATTTCCCTGCCCTTTTCAAAGCAGTCCTCCTCCTGCCCGGGAATAACAGGAACAAATATTATGTTTGACCCATCAGCTTTATTTTCCATGGCAGTATGGCTTGCGCGGCTGTCTTCCAGGCTGTCTCCAAACATGAACACAACCTTGTAGCCACTGTAAGACAGTCCGATAAGGCTTTCGGCCTTTGTTGCCGTTTCCTGGCCCAAATAGCGCGCTATAAAATCAATAGACTCTTTTTCCATTAAAGGAGGAAGTGTTGCTTCTGTGGCAGTGGTCACCACAAAAAAGTCGCAAACATCCCTGTAAGGGATAAAAATATTTTCATTAATCCCAGGCGTAAGCCCTATTTCGTTAAGCTCGGAAACTCTTTTGTTCACCTCGGTGCTCCAGGACAAGGCACGGGATACATCGTTATTGGCTTCATATGCCTTCAGATTTTTCTCCGACAACTTAAGACCCTTTTTTTGAAGTTCCTCCACTGCCGCATGGAGCCCAGGCAAAGCACAATTATAGCCTTTTTGAGTCAGATACCTTGCAAGCTCGTTTGCACATAAAAATCTTTCCTTGCCTGCATATTCCGACTGGAAATTTATATAGTTGTAGCATTGCTTATATATCTTAAAGGGTACCCTCTGGAACTCATATAGGTGAAGAAAAAGAAGCGTCGACATTATCTGGTGCTTATGCTCAGAAAAAAGCTTGCAAACGCCGTCAAAGTCGAGGGCTATTGCATATTCGCTTCTTCTCTTGTCCTTAAGCTCAAGGGCTACCCTGTTCACTGTATCAAAATTAACACTCATATCTATCAAGTCTCCTTCTTCTTTATTCAATCCTCCGGAGCCGCTTTAAGGCAACCAGCATATACTTGCTGCCCCTTTCAGCCTTATTCAATTCTCCCTGGATGCTTCAAGGGCAATGAGCACATGCTGGTTGCTCTTTTCACTTTTGTTCAGTCTCCCGGAGCCACTTTGCAGACAACAAGCATGTGCTTGCTGCCTCTTCTTGTCTTTATTCAGTCCCCCGGCCAATACTGCACCGGCCATTCGCCTTCAGGCTGGATTTTCCCAAAAAGCACACCTGCCACAACTTCCATATTGCAGGGAGTTGTTGCAAAACTGACAATAACATTATCGGCTTCATCGGGAATATTCAGCTTGTAAGGTGTATTGGCTATTAAAACAAACTTTTTGCTTTTGTCTTTCAATATTTCCTCAACAAACCTGGTATTGCTTTTGGTACCGCGCTTATAAAAATTTGTTATAACAATTGTGTCGTTCTGTGAGACAGCCTTTTTAATTCTTTCCTTGTCTTCTTCATCATAAGAGTATGAAGTTTCAAGATATGAAACTTTTTTATTGTATTTCAGGCAGTTCTCGTAAAGAATTCCATGGTGCCAGTAAGCATCATTTGCCCCGGTATTCATTTGCTCAATAACCAATATCTTTTCATTCTCCGGCAAAGGAAGGAGATTGCTCCTGTTTCTTGCAACCAATACCGATTTTTGGGCAACAATCTTCGAAAGCAATGTTATTTTTTCATCTTTGGCAACTTCCTCCGGTGTTTCATGATACAGATTTCCGTTTGTGAACAATCCGTAATCATATTTCATTTTCAGCGCCCTGTAAACCTTTTGGTCAAGCTCCTTCTCAGGCAGTTTGCCTTCCTCCACATATCTTAAAATAGTATTGAAGGTTTGGTCCACCAGTTCATTTTCAGCTTTCATCAATACCAGGTCCGCCCCTGCAGCAAGAGACATGGCGCAGGCAACCGGAACACTGTATTTCACGGCTATAGCCCCCATGGTCATGCTGTCAGTGGTTATAACACCTTCAAAACCCAATTCCTCCCGCAGTATTCCCGTCAGTATTCTCTTTGACAATGTTCCGACATATTCTTCATCCAGGGCCGGATAAAGCACATGGCATGACATAATTGACGGCAGAAGTCCTTCCTTTATCAAAACCCTGTATGGTTGAATTTCTCTATTTAAAATTGTTTCCTTGTCAAAATGAACAACCGTTATTCCATAGTGCCCATCCCGACCGGAACCTCCATCCCCCGGGAAGTGTTTTGCTGCTGCAATAAGCTTTCCTTCCTTAAAACCAATACATGTTTGCCTTGCATATTCAATCACTTCTTCAACCCGGTCGGAATAGGCACGGGTATTTATACTGGGATTGTCAGGATTTGAATTTATATCAAGAACCGGTGAGTGAAGCCAATTAATGCCTGCAGATTTCATTTGGCGGGCAATTGCCCTGGCTACCTCATAAGCCAGTTTACTGTCTCCAGTTGCCCTTAAGCCCATGGGCTTGGGAAACAACTGATATCCACCGGTTCTGATTGCCGCACTGCTTCCACCTTCCTGGTCTGTTGAAAAATGCAGCGGTATTCCAAGCCGCCGGTTCATTGCACACTTCTGGAGCTTGTCAAGTACTTCCTTATACTGTGCTCCGGTTACATATGGCGGCTCAACGCCTTTTTTGTATCCGTCAATGTTTCCCAGTTTAACGACAACATGGCCGGTTTCAGGGTCCACATAACTTCCAAAGGTACGGCTGTTGGGACTCAACCTGAATCCGCCACAGTGATACTTTTCAATATATTCATAAATATGCGGCCTTATAACATTGCCTGCAAATCCAAGGGTCAAAACCGCACCCACCTTTTGTTCCAAAGTCATTTTTGAAACAAGGTTCTTCACAAATTTATTCTCCTGCACAGTCAACACTCCTATCATAATTAAAATATAATGCCGGATGCAGCAAACCAGTCATTTAACCTTTTTTGCGGCTTCTGGCAAATGATTTACAACCGATATTTAACCGGCCACTCGCCCTCCGGCTCAATCCCGCCAAACAATACCCCTGCCACAACCCTCATGTTCTCAGGACCTGTTGATAAAGTGACAATAACATTTTCCGCGTTATCAGGTGCGGTCAGCTTATAAGGTGTATTGGCAATCAAAATAAATTTTTTAGTTTTGTCATTCAACAATTCTTCTATAAATTCAGTGTTGGATCTCTTTCCCCTTCTGTAGAAGTTGGTCATAACAACAGTGTCAAAATCCCGGATCATTTTCTGTATTCTTTCTTTGTCTTCAGAATCATAGGAATAGGCGGTTTCCAGGTATTTTGCATTCTTGCTGTATTTTAAGCAACTCTCGTAAAGACACCCCGGATGCCAGTAAGCATCATTTGCTCCTGCACCGTTCATCTGTTCAATTACCAAAAACTTACTGTCTTTATCCAGGGGGAATGCATTATTATTTCTGGCTGCAATAACAGATCTTCTGGCCGCCAGCCTGGACAAACTGATTATTTTCTCGTCCTTTGCAACCTCCTCTGAGGTTTCATGCCATATGTTGCCCTGGGTGAAAAGACCGTATTCATATTTTAAGTTCAGAACCCTGTAGACTTTCTCATCCAGTTCCTTTTCGGTTATCTTGCCCTGCTCCACAAATTCTCTTATTGTTGCAAAGGTTTCATCCACCAGCTCATTTTCTGCTTTCATAAGCACAAGGTCTGAGCCTGCTGCAAGAGACAATGCACAAGCTTTTGCAACTCCATACCTTGCTGCTACACCTGCCATAGTCATGCTGTCTGTTGTTATAACCCCCTCGAATCCAAACTCCTCTCTTAAGATTCCGGTTATTATTTTTTTCGATACCGTAGACACATCATTTTCGTCAAGAGCTGTATAAATTCCGTGAGATACCATTACGGAGGGCAGAAGTCCTTTTTCAATCAAAACTTTATATGGCAAAAGGTCCCTGTTCAGCAATGTATCCCTGTCTGTGTCAATCTCCAATAAGTTATAGTGCGGGTCCTTGCTTGAGCTCCCTGCTCCGGGAAAATGCTTTGCTGCTGTTATAATCCTGCCGTCTTTGAATCCCCGGCAAGCCTGCTCCGCATACTCAATTACTTCCTCTGCATTATCCGAATAAGCCCTGGTATATGTTCTGGGGTTATCGGGGTTTATGTTGATATCAAGGGTGGGAGAATGTATCCAGTTAACTCCGATTGCCCTGCACTGCCTTGCCACCGCAAAAGCAACGTCGTATGCCATCCTGCTGTCCCCCGATGCTCTTATTCCCATCGGCTTGGGGAAAACATGGGTGTCTGCAAAATATAAATTTGCGCTGCTTCCACCCTCCTGGTCCGATGAAAAATGCAACGGTATTCCAAGAGGCCTGCTCATTGCTTCCTCCTGAAGTTTGTCAAGAATCTCCTTATATTGTGAACCGGTCAGAAAAGGTGCTGAAACACCTTCTTTATAACCGGAGGTATTTTCTATCTTCACCACCGTTTTACCGCTCTTTGGGTCCACATAGCTGCCAAAACCCCTGCTGTTGGGCGACAGCCTGAAGCCCCCGCAATGGTATTTGTGTATATATTCATAAATATGAGGTCTTATTACAGTTCCTGCAAATCCAAGGGTTACAACGGCTCCAATTTTTTGTTCAATAGTCATTCGGGAAATCAGGTTTTTAATGAATTGATTCTGTTTCAAGACAAGACTCCTCCTCATTATATTTCATATAAACTTTCATCGTAGTGGTTCAAGCAAGTCATATCATAAATTTTGATCGTTATGTATAGTATTTGTACTGAGACTAAAAATTAAATAGGAGTATTTTTCAGTTAGGTGTAACAATTTATGAAAGAATGATGTTGGAGGCCAACATCATTCTTTCAAAATTAATATGATTTATGAACCAGTTTTTTAGTTGTTGCTTAAGTTAATTTCCCAACAATTCCTTCATGCGCTCCTGCATACGCTTATTGGCATTATTGTGGAGCTCCAGGTATCTGTCTACTTTAAGGTTCTTAACTTCCTGCACGTATTGATCCCATTCGCTCAGGCTTCTGGTGCCAATGAAGAAGTTGGCTACAGCTTCTTCCTTATGCTTTCTCAAAGCTTCTTCGAGATGAACAATCTCTTCATATTCTTCCTGAGTGAAAGCGGGTTCAGGCTGCTCAGGCATGTCATACTTGACACCTTCCATATAACCTTCATAAAGCTCGGGGCTGAATGTGCTCATATGTGAGTTGTAATCAAAGTCAGCGCTGGTGCCATAGGTAGTAAAACCATATTTATTTCTTATGTCAGCAATTGAGTTGCAATCGATGAACTTGCGCTTACCGTCAACAACCTGATAAGTCACACCTTCTTTACCCCAGCTCAACAGGTCTTCACCTTCATCTGAATAATAGAAGTCAAACAATTTGAAGGTTGCGTCAAGATTCTTGTTTGTGGAGCTTATTGTAAGTGCGTTGGAAATAATGGTCGAGTATGTGAATTTTTGTTCTCCCTTTGAACCCATTGCGATAGGTTTCATATAAGCAATGGTGAAATCAGGGTTTTCTTCTCTTACAGCGTCATTAAAAGAGTCTATTCTGGTAAGGTAGTCAGTAATAATAAATACTTTGCTGGTTGATACAAGATTCTGCCATCCTGCAGTGTTCAGAGAGAGAATGTCGGGAGGAAGCAGCTCATCTTTGTATGCTTTGTTTACCCACTCAACCATTTCTTTGAATGCATCTTCGATAGGACCGTATTTGTATACTCCGGCATCAAAATCATAATATGCCTTCCATCCTGTGCCCCAAAGAGGAACAAACATCTCAATCTGGGAGCTGAGTCCACCTCTCCAGGTATAGGGATAACTGTCGGGATATAATTCTTTCAGCTGTTTCATTACTGCATATAACTCGTCACTTGTGGTTGGAACCGGAATATTATGCTTCTCGAAAATATCCCTGCGGTACATCCAGCCTCTTCTGTTTGTTTCACCTGCTGCCTGTCCCGGAGGGAAGCAGTAGAGTTGACCTTCGGCATTCAAGTACTTCAGGATTTTTGTTGGATTTTCTTCAGCATACTTTTTAAAGTGAGGCATTTTATCCATATACGGCATGAGATCCAACAAAGCCCCGCTAGCCCCGATCTGATTGATTTCAGTAGGACCGCCCATTACATGAATAATGTCGGGCAATTGACCTGATGAGAGGGTTATGTTGAGCTTATCTTCATAGTCGTTACCTATAACTGTCGTTACATCGAACTTGATATTAAGAACCTCTTCAATCAGATCTCATACATACCAGTCAGGATTATAAGGCCAGCTTGCATGCGACTGAATCATCATAGTAAGTGTAACTGGTGGATCTTTTTTATTGACATCACCTGTTGTACCATTTGTACCATCCTTAGTCGCATCCCCGCCGGTCTTACCGACGACACACCCGGTTAACATGCTCATTACCAGTAAAAGAACCAGTACCAATAGAGCATACTTTTTCATAGATTGCACATCCTTTCTTGTTTTTTATATATTAAGATAACCCCGGCAAGTCTTATTGTGACTCTGTTCTTCAAACCAACCACATATGGACTGCGATGCAAGCTGCAAATCCGGGGTAATCCAATATAATCTTGATCAGAAAGTCACAAACTGGCTTTCTAATTTAATAATTACATTTAATAATCATATAATTGTTTTAACCTTTTACCGAACCAATCATTACACCTTTCACAAAATATTTCTGAATGAAAGGATATACCAGGATTATCGGAATGGTGGAAACCATTATTGTTGCGTATTTAATAGATTCAGGCATGGCAGCTGCATCTTCACCGGCATATTCTATTGCCTTCATATCATTTGCAATTACTATCTGCCTTAAGATTACCTGCAGCGGATACTTTTCAGGTGAGTTCAGGTAAATAAACGGGTTGAAAAATGAGTTCCACATTGCAACAGCATAGAACAAACCGATTGTAGCAATAGCAGCCTTGGAAAGTGGTAATATTATATACCAGAGTATTCCAATATCCTGCAGCCCGTCGATCTTCCCCGAATCTTCCAGGTCCTTTGGTATACTGCTGAAAAATGTTCTCATTAACAGGAGATACCAAACAGAAACGCAATTTATCAGTATAACTCCCCACCTGGTATCAATCAGGTTTAGTTTTTGCATAACCAGGTATGTTGGAATCATTCCGCCGCTGAAAAACATGGTGAATACCACCATCAGTGAGAAAAACCGATGAAACAACATATGTTTTTTTGTCAGCGCATATGCGCCGCAGGAGGTAACCAGGAGCCCGATAAGGGTACGTCCGACCACATATATTATTGTATTTTTGTATGCTGTAAACAACATCTTGTTTTGAAATACTTCCTTATATGCCGATATATTAAAACCTATCGGTATTAACCCTACCTTGCCTTGCATGACCGGCAGATTGGCACTAAAGGATACTGCGATCATGTGTAAAAAAGGATACAGGGTAATAGCACATATAAACAACAGAAATGAAACTTTTAAGAATGTAAATATCATACCTTTTTTTATCATATTCCATCACCTACCATAAACTGGTCTCGCTTAGCCTTTTGCTAAGATAATTTGTTGAGGTAACCAAAATCAATGAAACTATTGATTGGGACATGTTAATTGCGGTTGCATAGCTGAAATTCCTGTTCTGCAGCCCTATTCTGTACACATAGGTGCTGATGACATCTGCAGTCCTGTAAATAGCAGGATTATACAGCAAGAATACTTTTTCGAACCCAATATCAAGAACTTTACCGGTGTTTAGTATAAACAACGTTATTATGGTAGGCGCGATACCTGGCAGTGTAACATTCCAAATCTTGTCCCATTTGTTTGCACCGTCAACAGTAGCCGCTTCATATAATTCCGGGTTTATGCTGGTTAGTGCGGCAAGGTATATTATGGCGCTCCAGCCGATATCCTGCCATATGCCGGAGCCTATATATATTGTCCTGAACCATTGTGGCAACACCATAAAATTAATAGGTTGGAGTCCTATATTTTTCAACAGAACATTGATAAATCCATTTCTCGGAGATGTAAACTGCAGCACCATACCTGCAATTATTACAGTTGAAATAAAATGAGGCAGGTAGCTGATGGTTTGAACAACTCTCTTAAAAGTATTATTCCTGACTTCATTTAATACAAGTGCAAATATTATTGGCGCAGGAAAACCCCAAAACAATCTGTATACTCCAAGCAAAATTGTATTTCTTATAATATTGAAAGAATCAGGGTTTTCAAAAAACATCCTGTAATATTTCAAGCCTACCCAGGGGCTGTTCAATATTCCTTTATACAAATTGTAGTTTTTAAAAGAAATAATGATACCGAACATAGGCAGATATTTGAATATTACAAAATATAAAAAACAAGGAAGAAACAACAACAACAAATATTTGCTTTCATTAAACCGCTTAATAAAGGATTTTTTCTGTATAGGAGATGCTTTCTTTATTGCAGTCCTTGGTTTCTCGATTACTGCCGCTTTCACGGTTTTTTGGCCTCCTTAATATAGTGTGCAAGAATCGCTGCGCTTGCTGATATTATCTTAATTCGGTCAAACATCCTTTGTAAATAATTCTTTCTTAATGTTG
This sequence comes from Clostridiaceae bacterium, assembly GCA_012839865.1. Taxonomy (GTDB): domain Bacteria; phylum Bacillota; class Clostridia; order CAYPLH01; family DUMO01; genus DUMO01. The sequence continues at coordinate 1,648 of DUMO01000005.1, read as the reverse complement.
CTTGCTTTTATCAACAAACTTGAAAAATAACTATAAAATAAAAAAATGTATATTTTAAATTTTTCGTGCGGTTATTAATCAAAATGAGCATATTTTTTGTTTTTATTACTTTGCCGCATAAGAATTTGATAAAACCAGTCAATTATTCATCATGTTCTTTGATCATTTAATTGGTCGCTGCAGCGTTAAAAACCACCGGAATAGTCCTTCTTCCGGTGGCAATAGGTTGATGTTCCTTTGACTTTCAGATACTGTTGCGTGGGTTTATTTTTATGTCCCACCTGTTCATTGCAGCTATAGTTTTCGTTTCGATGGTTTCAGACTATTGTTCAGACTGCTCATCCATTTTATAAAAAAAGTATTTCCAGCACATCGTCAACAGAGAAATCCACCTGCCGGATGCCTTGTCAGAGCTCCATCACCAGATTGATTCTTCTGAACTTCCCGGGTGAAACCCCGAAATTCTTTTTAAATGCTTTAATAAAGGCATTTGGGTCTTTATAACCAATCTTCACTGATATATCTTTTATTTTTATATCCGTATTAAGCAAAAATTCTTTTGCCTTTTCCATTCTTACATCATTCAGGTAATCCATATAGTTTACCCCTTTGCAATCCTTGAACAACTTCGACAGGTAAATTGGCGACATACGGTATTTTTCAGCAAACAAATCAAGACTTATATCTTCACTGTAGTTTTTGCTGATATATGCAGCCATATCCTCAACTATACTGTTCCCGCTGGTGTTTTCATTCATCTGTTCAAGAGCTGCTTTACATAACTTGCATATTTTGTTTATGATTTCATCACATCGTTCTTTAGTCCTGAGTACTTCAATTTCCTTGTATATGCTTTCTATCCCCTCTGGATTGACACCTTCAATTTCAGCCTTTCCGAGAAGATCATTTACAATTGTTATTAATCCGCTTTTTATATAAATTATAGGTACATTTTTCTCTTCCAGGTATTCTGTTAACTCAATAAAACTTGCCTCCAGGTTGTCAAATTCAATAAGTTCGATTATTGACCTGATTTTCGTGAACAATTTCTTCGGAATCTTCTGAATTTTAATGTTCTTGACTTTTTCAAAGGTCGCAAACTGTGATTCCATTCTTATGGAGCAGTACTCTGAATACTCCAGGGCTTCATTATAGGCAGTCTTTAATTCGTGCAATCCATGATAGACCCTGCTTACTGCAAAATTCACATATAATATATCACTGTCATTCTTAAGTATTCCAAGAACTTTATTCTCAAAATCCTGGACGTTGAAATTCTTACCGGAAAGAAGAAGAATAGAAATAAAGGAGTTGGAATTAACCTGGAAGGAATAGCTGTTGACGTTCATGTTCTTTAGCACAAAATCAACCATTTCTTTTATGGAGAAGTTGATTTTGCCAAGCTTTTCGTTATTCTGCTCAAACTTGTAAAACTCGGGTTTGAAGTTTAAAGTGTAGCTAATTACTGCAATGTTATCAAAGTCGGCAGGGTCCAGATTCAATTCCTTTATAATACCCTCATCGATTTCAGGCTCCTTTATCAGTTTTACATAAAAGAGTTCTTTAAAAACATCCTGCATTATTGCAAACCTTTTTTCAATTGACTCATAGTTGATGTTTATATTCATCAGGTATTGATATATTTGCT
>DUMO01000038.1 GCA_012839865.1 Clostridiaceae bacterium | reverse complement strand
TGTGCCATCTTAATCATACCTTTCCTCCTGTACGAAATGTCTTGTCAACATAATCATACAGGAAAATTTGATTAAGGTGGCCTATTTTTTTACCGGTATGTGGTACACTTTTAGAGTAGCATTAACAATGTTGAAATGGTTTTATGACAGAGATTACCGTATCTTTATATTCGGCTATTTTTGCGGATTGTCATGCTTACTGTTGCTGAATAAGGTGGGTATGTTGAGTCTGGAGTTTTTTGAGAGTATTGCAAGGTGGATTAAATAAGTGATAACGGGCTATCCATGCTGTACCGGCTAAGGTGCAGTATGGATAGCCGCTTTTGGTGTAAATTACATCAAAATAAAGAGCCGAAAGGCTCTTTTTGAGTTTATATAATGAGTAGGTCCCTTTCGTTATACATGGACTCGATATTCATCAAATAGCCCTTGAAATCTTATATTAAATATACCACTCCGTTACCCAATAATTCTATAACCGGTTTAATCTGGCGTTCATACGGTTTTGTAATGACAACCTCCTCAAGCATTTCCCTGTCAGTTCCACTATCTGCAGCTAAAGCCGGCACCGAATATGCAAATGCAATCATGAATAAAAAAACAATTATTAACTTTCTTTTTAAACCTTTATACGTTGGCATGCATTGAAGACTCCTTTCATTTTCATTGAATTTCGTGACCTGAATGCATATACCTTACTGAAAATAGTGCAGCCTGTCATTATTTACCCATTGCAAGACACAGAACCGTCCCCTGTCCTGTCTGGGTTAGCCAGTTCATACAGTTTATTGCCTGCTATTCGGTAAACTGTCCAGTCTTCCAAAGGCTCCGCACCTAATGACAAATAAAAATTGATACTTGGTTTATTCCAATCCAGGCACCGCCACTCAAGCCTGCCGCAGCCACGTTCAACAGCTATTTGTGCAAGTTTATTTAATATTGCTTTCCCATAGCCTTTCCCGCGATATTCTGGTAATATAAACAAATCCTCTATATATATTCCGGGACGTCCTAAAAATGTAGAAAAATTATGAAAAAACAATACAAAGCCAACTGCTTTTTCATCTTCCATGGCAAAAAATACTTCTGCCTTATTCTTATCGAAAATCCACTCTTCAAGAAGCTCCTCTGTTGCTGCAACCTCATCCAGCATCTTTTCATAATCGGCTAATTCCTTTATGAACCAAAGTATTAAAGGTACATCTTTTCTTTCAGCATATCTAAACACCAGCTTGTTTTTCACGATCAATTTGCCTCCAAAATTCAAAATTGCATAAAATTCTTACTGCACTTTCAAAAATGCGTGTTATCAATTATTATAACTTCAAATATACATCAACCACAAGAACAACCATGAAAGAGAGCTTTCACAGCAAAATATATGAAAGTATTTCAACTTTCACATTAACCATCCCCATGGTACCATCAATTTTGCCGGATAAGTATAAGATGACTTTTTTTGCATATATACCCACTGCCACATTAAAATATTTCCCGCAATTTTTAATTTCAAGCCTGTAATGTTATAATAAAAGCGACCTGGATGACAATGGAACCATTTACAGGGGGGTATTATGTTGGAACAAAAGCGCACCTGCCACAACTGTACAAAAGGAACCGTAATCACTATTAATGGTGACATACTGTGTAAAATAAACGGTGTTGTTTCTCCTGACTATGTTTGCGCCAGCCATCGATTTATACCCACTGAAAAAACTTATAAACAACTCAATTACAAATGTACTGACTGTGAAAACTTTGTAGAAGTTATCGCAAGCCAAAGAAATAACATTGTATATGGAACATGCCAGTTGTTTTCAATTAGAAAATTTGAGGGGGCAAATAGGAGTGCCTGCTCTAAATTTGTCAGGAAGAAAAAAGTTGAGCTTTATTCACAAGGCTCCGGTTAATAAATATAATCCACATTCGATGACCGGTCAAAGACCTTTCATTCAAATTATAAGACATCCTGTATAGATTCACTGCCTTCAGGCATTTCATGGTTACCCTGAAATAGTATCAATGCATTCTTCCACATTATCCACATTCTTATCCACACTTTTTAACACAAATTCAACATTGAAAATATCAATGCTTCGGATGATTTTCCACATTATTCACATTCTTTTTTCAACATTTCCATGTCAAATGCTGTGGGTTTTTGTCCTTAATTTTTAATCGCTTGGCTTTTTCACCTCAAAATTATCTCTTTTATTAAGCGTTCCGACAAAAATCGCAATATTCGCCTGTCATTTTTCTCCTGGCTTGAAGCTTTGCAATATCCACAGGCAAAAGTTTGCCACCTTCATTCAATATTGCCTTTTTCCTGTTTTAAACTGACTTATCCCCGGGCAACGGTTCACCGGCTCATTCACTTGTTATCTTTTACACGGTATAAGCTCCGCTTCAATACACGTCAGAAACCCACCAACGCCATGCTCTGGTTACCTTTCTCCCAGCCTAAGCCCGGGTATGGCATTGAGATTCATTTCCGCAAACTTGCCCTCAATATACTCATAATATGCAGCGCTCGCCACCATTGCAGCGTTGTCGGTGCAAAGACCAAGTCTTGGATAAAACACTTTTATTCCGTATTTTTGGGATTCCTCATTCAATTTTGCTCTTAAAAAAGAGTTTGCAGCTACACCGCCTGCTACCACAACCTTGTCGGAATTGCTTCTTCTTGCCGCTTCAACAGCATTTTGAACCAATACATCCACAACAGCAGCCTGAAAGCTTGCAGCCACATCCTCAACACATATATTGTTGCCTTTTTGGATTGTAGTATTGACATAGTTCAATACAGCTGTTTTTATACCGCTAAAGCTGAAATCCAGACTGTCATTGAAAAATACCCTGGGAAAATTTATAGCATTCTTATTTCCATTCTTTGCAGCACGGTCTATGGCAGGTCCCCCGGGGTAGCCTAAACCGATAATTCGTGCTACTTTGTCAAATGCTTCGCCTGCAGCATCATCCCGGGTTTGACCGAGTATTTCAAACTCACGGTAATTCTTGACATGAACTATATGACTATGGCCTCCTGAGACCACAAGACAGATAAAAGGCGGTTCAAGCCCTGGAAATTCAATATAATTGGCTGCTATATGCCCTTCAATATGGTGCACTCCGATAAGAGGCTTTCCCACCGTGTAGGCCAACGCCTTTGCAGCACACAAGCCCACCAGCAATGCGCCGACCAGACCAGGACCATAAGTTACCCCTATTGCATCCATATCATGAAGCTCAAGCCCCGCTTCTGAAAGTGCATTGTCAATTACCGGAAGAATAAGCTCAACATGCTTTCTTGAGGCTATTTCCGGAACAACTCCCCCATATTTTTTGTGAATATCTATTTGAGTTGAAATTATGTTTGACAAAATTTCTCTCCCGTTTCTAACCACGGCAGCCGAAGTTTCGTCACAACTTGTCTCTATTCCGAGAATCAGTATATCCTTCATCTATTCATCTCCATAAGTATTATTCTTGCTAGCTTCCATTAATATTATAAACTATACCACAAACCAAAATAATTTCAATTTTTTCAACATAAACTCCCGTTCAAAAGATAGTTATTTGGTAAATCCGGTAGGAATCCTCTGCATTTCGGCAAGGAGATGTGTGCAATTAACTTATGCTGTTTAAAGTAAATGAGGTGCCTGGGAAAACAATATTGATAGTTCTGAATTGAGTACAAAAAAAATGGAGCACGATTTTCATGCCCCTGTACTAGAGAATGCTAATGTCAATTATTAATTTACCATACTAAAGCGTTAAGGTACATGGTATTTTATGCTTATTTGCATAGGTCCTTGGACCTAATTACCACCAGATGAAATAAGTGCCTCCAAAATTCCAAAACTTCAACCTTTGCACCAATATCTTAATGCCACTTTTAGCTGAAAGTCCTATACAAATTTCAAAGAAAAAACCTTTATACCTATTTTTTAAATGCCGCCTGAAGCAGAAAGGACGTTTACATGCTTTTTATTAAGAAACATTTCATCAAAGTGTACTGTCTTGTGCTTCAACACAATATCAATCACCTGACTTATTTCTTCAACCGGTATTACTTCAATCCCTGCATCTTCAAATAGTTCCTGCCAGTTTTCCCTGGGGATGACAACCTTTTTTATGCCCGCTGTCTTTGCTGCCTGCACTTTGGCTATTACTCCGCCTACAGGCCTGACTTTCCCTCGTATGGACAGTTCCCCGGTCATGGCAAGATCACTGCTGACCGGTACATTTTTTACAGCTGAAAATATGGCTACGGCAGCGGCAATACCGGCTGAGGGCCCGTCAATGGGCACCCCTCCCGGGAAGTTAAGATGTATATCATAGTCCCTGCTGTCAATATCAAAAAATTTTCTCAGGACTGTAAGGACATTTTCTATAGATGACCGGGCTGAGCTGGTTCTCTTCATTTTATGCCCCTTTCCCGCCATTTCCTCCTCTTCTATTATCCCAGTAATTTTAAGGGTACCCTGACCGCTTTCAACCTTTATGGCAGAGGCTTCAATGTCGATAACCAGCCCGTTGCAGTTGCCGAAAACTGCAAGCCCGTTAACACATCCAACCTGCTCTCCCTGGGTTATTTTTTTATCTATTCTTGGGTTGTATTGGCCAAATTCTACAACCCATTCAATGTCTTTCCTGGTTATGTTGTTTCTATGCTCAGTCTGTGAAATACCTCCGGCAATTTGGATTATGTTAACTGCATCCCTTCCGTTCTGGGCATATTTTGCAATCAGCTTGTCGGCTCCTTCCTCCAGACTGAATCCTCCCTTTGCTGCCGCATTCCTGGCTATTGTGCAAATTTCCTCAGGCAATAGCGGTCTGAAATAAATCTCAATGCATCTTGACCGGATGGCGGCCGGGATTTCATCCTTTGTCCGTGTAGTTGCCCCAACCAGCCTGAAATCCGCCGGAAGCCCTTTTTGAAATATTTCATGGATATGGGCCGGTATATTGCTGTCTTCCGAACTGTAATATGCACTCTCCAAAAATACCTTCCTGTCTTCCAAAACCTTAAGAAGTTTGTTCATTTGCACAGGATGCAACTCGCCTATTTCGTCAATGAATAAAATTCCTCCATGGGCCTTGGTCACCGCACCCTGCTTGGGTTGAGGTATACCTGCAACACCGTAGGCTCCAGCACCCTGATATATGGGATCGTGCACCGATCCTATCAGAGGGTCTGCAATGCCCCTTTCATCAAACCTTAAAGTTGTTGCGTCCACTTCTACAAATTTTGCATCCTTTTTGAACGGGGACAATGACATTTTTTTGGCTTCCTCAAGAATAACTCTGGCTGCCGCAGTTTTTCCTATCCCGGGAGGGCCATAAATGATTACGTGCTGCGGGTTTGGACCGCACAAAGCAGCCCTCAGAGCTTTAATTCCCTGTTCCTGCCCGATTATCTCCTTAACGGTGGTAGGTCTTGTTTTTTCGGACAAAGGTTCGGAAAGTCTGATGTCCTGAAGCTTGCGCAATTTCTCAAGCTCTTTTCTCGATTCTTTTTCCAGAGCACTTTTATTTCCCTGCTGTGACTTCAATAGGTTCATGAAATAAAGCCCGATAATTACCGAGAAAAAAAACTGAATAATCATTAAAGTGCTGGTCAGCATTACAGTTCCTCCCTATGCATAACGATTTTCTGCTTAAGGTGCTTATGAAAACAAGCGGTGCTATTCCCAAATTTGCCCAAAAATCAATCCCGGTCCCGTGTTTTAATTGATAATTTTTCAAGCATTTCCATGAGATGCTCATTCTTTGAACAAACACAGGGCAGAATCGAAGTTCCGGGCATATTCAATTATAGTATTGGCTATCCTTGTCATTTTATCCCGACTATTTATTAATTATTGGCATGCTGCAATTTTCTATACAAAAAAAGAGCCTTTAGGAGCGGTCAGATAGGGATTTATAATTCCTAAAAAATTCGGCATAGTCGTTGATATTCGGCTATGCCGTTTTTTCGTTTATTTTGGTAAGTCGATAGCGCCAATGCAGTTATAGAAAATTTGAATCCGCTGGGTTCTGCGGCCATCTACCTTTTCAGCCTTAAATACTATAATTTTGTCAATGAACTCTCGGATAATCTCTGCATCCAATTCTGTAATTTCTGTGTACTTTTTAACCAGTGCCAAAAAGCGGTCGGTATTGAGGGACTGTTCATT
>DUMO01000037.1 GCA_012839865.1 Clostridiaceae bacterium | reverse complement strand
TTACAAACCCGAACAGTACTCACAGGAACAGCTTTCGTACCTTGTAGATAATATTAAACCCAATCGTACTCCGGAGGATCTTCTTTTCCAGGCTATGCTTGATCTTGGAGTACTATTATCCAGCAAAATCGAAGAAATAGTTATAAGCGGCAATAAAGTTTACAGTGTAGCGGATGGCTACCTAATGGCCTGCTTTGATGAAAATATAACAAACAAGGTAGTCAGGGAAATTGCGAAAAAACAGCCTTATTACGCAGTTTTTCGGGACAGTGGCATGGCCAGTGACAGCGTTGCCACCAATTTTGAACAAATTTTTGAAACCTATAGCCCGTCAACAATAAGGAAAGTTCTGTAAAGGAGGCACCATAATGAAATTTAAGTTTAAGATACAGCAATATCAGACAGATGCCGTCAACAGCGTCATCGATGTCTTTGCAGGGCAACCCTTTGCTGAGCGGGTTAGTTATATTAGAGATAAAGGTATTACCAAAAAAGACCAGTACATGCAAATGTCAATATTTAATGAAGCCAACCCTTCAAATGATCATACACCTTTAGGTTTTGCGAACGCACGGCTTGTTCTGTCACCTGAGCAGCTTTTGAGAAATATCCGTAACGTGCAAGCCCGCAATAATATAAAACAATCAGACAGTTTAGTCAATCATCTTGGAGCTTGCAGCTTGGATGTAGAAATGGAAACCGGTACAGGTAAAACCTATGTATATATAAAGACCATTTTTGAATTAAATAAACGCTATGGATGGAGCAAATTTATTGTAGTGGTTCCTTCCATTGCAATCCGTGAAGGGGTATATAAGACTTTTCAAATTACTCAGGATCACTTCATGGAGCATTACAAGAAAAAAGCCCGCTGTTTCATTTACAACAGCAAAAATTTATCTGCACTTGACAATTTTAGTACTAGCAGCGGGATAAATGTCATGATTATCAATATTCAGGCCTTCAATACATCAATGAAAGAAGTTGCAAGAAGCAAAGAAGCCAGACGTATTTATGAAAAATTAGATGATTTTGGTAGTCGTAGGCCTATTGATGTCATAAAAGCCAACCATCCTATTCTCATTTTGGATGAACCTCAGAAAATGGGCGGAGAGAAGACCCAAAAAGCATTGGCAAATTTTAATCCTCTATTTTGTATTAACTACTCAGCCACCCATGTCAAGCATCATAACCTGGTATATGTTTTGGACGCGGTAGACGCTTATAATAAAAAGTTAGTTAAAAAAATTGAAGTCAAAGGATTTGAAGTTAAAAACCTCAGGGGTACTGACAGGTATTTATTCCTTGAGAGCATCATCATATCACCTACAAAACCGCCAAAGGCTAAAATTGAAATTGAAATCAAACACAAAAATTCGTTCAGCCGCGACATCCGCATCCTCGAAATAGGTGATGACCTTTATTGTGAATCCAACGAAATGGAGCAATACAGAGGGTACCGTATCAGCGACATTGATCCAATAAGCGGTACAGTTACCTTTACTAACGGTGTGGTATTGTCAAGGGGAGAAGTCATCGGTGATGTTTCTGAAAAGGATCTCCGCAGGATACAAATCCGGGAGACAATTATTTCACACTTTGAAAAAGAAAAATACCTTTTTGAAATGGGCATCAAAACCCTTTCGTTATTCTTTATTGACGAAGTAGCTAAGTACCGTAAATATAATGAAACAGGTGAAGAAGTCAACTCTGAATATGGTGAGTTGTTTGAGCAGGAATATAAAAATGTTCTGAACGATTACATCACTTTTGAAGACACTCCTTATATACGGTACCTGAAAAGCATTGATCCTTCAAAAACCCACACAGGCTATTTCAGTATTGACAAACATGGCCGAAAAGTAGACAGTCCAACCAAACGTGGAAGTGATGAAAGTGACGATGTCTCCGCATACGAACTGATCTTAAGAGACAAGGAGCGTCTTCTAAGTTTTCATGAACCCGTTCGCTTTATTTTTTCCCACTCCGCTTTGCGGGAAGGCTGGGATAACCCTAATGTTTTTCAGATCTGCACATTAAAGCACGGTGGCTCAAGCCCTACACATAAGCGGCAAGAAGTGGGCAGAGGACTTCGTTTGTGCGTAAATCAAAAGGGCGAACGTATGGATTCAGATTTATACGGTGATTCTGTTCACGATACCAAATATACTTACTGTAATCGCCAGTGAAGGATATAAAAATTTTGTAGCGGATTTACAAACTGGTATTAAAGAAGCGTTATATGAACGTCCTACAAAAGCCACAGTAGAATATTTTACCGGTAAGACTGTTCTGGTTGGAGAAAAAACTCATGTTCTTAGTGTGCAGGAAGCTAAGGACATTTACCGTTATCTTATCAAAAATGATTATATTGACAACAATGATAGTATTACAGAAAATTACCGAATAGATCTAGAAAACAACTGTTTGGCTCCACTGCCTGAATCCCTCGTATTATTGGGTAATGTTGTTCATACATTGATTCAAAGCGTATTTGACGAAAGTGTATTAAGTCGAATGATAGAAAACGGCAATAAGACTAAAATTTTAGATAATCCTTTTAACGATAATTTTTATAAGAAAGAATTCCAAACTCTTTGGAACTTTATTAACCGTCAGTATGCTTATAGTGTCGAGTTTGATAGCCAGGAACTGATAGAAAAAGCAATTAAACATATTAATGCAAACATGTATGTAACGAAACTTAAATATACGGTTACAACCGGCAGACAGGCAGACGAACTGGATGCAAACTCTATCACGCACGGTGATAGCTTTATCAGTGAAAAATCCAGAACTATAACTTTGGAACATGCTGCAGCAAGTCAAATTAAATATGACCTGATTGGTAAGATTGCAGAAGGTACAATACTGACACGCCGTACAGTAGCAGCTATACTTTCTGGAATTGAAAAACCTGTATTTTATTGCTTTAAGATGAACCCTGAAGAGTTTATAACCAAAGCAATACGCCTAATAAACGAGCAAAAGGCTACCATGATTGTTGAACATATTACTTATAACCAGATCGAAAAGATGTATGACAGTAATATTTTTACTGCTGATAAAGGGACGAGTGATTTTACAAAAGTTTTTCGGGCAAAAAAATGTATTCAGGACTATGTAATTACTGATGGTTACGCTGAAAAAAGCGTTGAACGCCGTTTTGCAGAAGATATGGACAAGGCCGATGAAGTATGCGTATATGCCAAGTTGCCAAAAGGCTTTGCTATTCCTACGCCAGTTGGCAATTATACCCCGGATTGGGCCATTGTTTTTAATGAAGGCACAGTAAAGCACATTTATTTTATTGCTGAGACAAAAGGAACAATGGAAAGCTTAAATTTGAAACCTATTGAACAAGCTAAAATAAAGTGTGCAAAAATGCTTTTCAATCGTCTGTCCACAAGTAAAGTCAAGTACCACGATGTAAAAAGTTACCAAGATCTATTGGATATTATGGGTAAGTTATAAGTATGGTTTACTATAAATTTTTTTAAATTTGGGGTGTGAGAATTATGCATTCAATAAATAAAAATAATGCAAAAAATCAATTTGCGTGGATTTCTTTTTATATGGAGTTTGATTATCCTGTTCATCTGGACCGGGTTGCCACCTTCTTCAAAGTTGAGGTCGCCGTTCATTCCGTCGACAATTATCAAACTTTGTTTAATAAGCTTGTTCAGATAAGCTATAGGTTTATGCAAACCCATGGTGTGAAATTTTCTTTTCTCAGAATCGGGTATGCAGCCCTTCATATTCTTTAAAGCGCAGGTTATATTAGTCTGGCAGTGGCCTTTCAGGACCGGAATGTTTATTAAATAATCAACCTTTGAAACAAAATCGCAGATGTTTATTTTAAAACCGTTTATTTCATATGCCTTATATTTATTTTTTTTTAGATCAATAAGTTGAACATTGTATTTCTTCGACAAATCCTCGTACCCGCATACTTTGAAGGCTTCCGATGTCCTGTCCCCCACCCAGGAGCCTTCCATGATTACTATATTATCGCGCTCTTTGGACTTCAAATATTCAATGAGCCCTTCCACAATTTCAGGTGAGGTTGTTGCACCTGAGCTTGATGGCTTTGCCACAACCAGATTTGGTTTAATACCGATAATTGCATTTTTCCCAATTTCTTCTTCTGGTTTAATGGTTTCAAGCAGTTCTTTTACCATTTGCCTGGGGTTGTCTCCATATATAATGCGTATAGAGTTTTTACCAATTATATATATCACCTCGTTCATCTGCAATCTTGGTCGTGCTAATCCCACTGTTAATGCTACTCTAAAAGTGTACCACATACCGGTAAAAAAATAGGCCACCTTAATCAAATTTTCCTGTATGATTATGTTGACAAGACATTTCGTACAGGAGGAAAGGTATGATTAAGATGGCACA
>DUMO01000036.1 GCA_012839865.1 Clostridiaceae bacterium | reverse complement strand
CACCTGTTGGTTTTTCAAGGGCAAAGTTACAGGCTAACACATTCAACCATGAAATCCCAATAGTGGGAATGGGGTGCTCGGAAAATTAAGTTCCGCAGTGCTTGGATTTGTACTTGCCAAAAACAATCTTAGTTAATAATAGCATATTAATGCGATTAAAAGAATGGCATATCAATAGAATGTTCTGCTCCCCATCCGGGGGACCAGAAGAACTGTCAGGCTGTCTGAAAACTCATGCCAAAACATACCAAGACCCCAAAAAGCCTTTGTTAAAGCCTGTAAGTGGGGACTAATTATATATACATACCCTTTTTCTACTTGTAGTGGAGGATTTCTAAGATTGGATTTAAGACACAATCTGCCGTCCCCCTGGTTCCTGGTTATAAAAAAATACCTTTCCGTTTTTATGTCTCTACAGATAATAAAATAAAAACGTAAGGTAAATTAAATGGTGGAGGGAGATGGATTCGAACCATCGAAGTCACTGACAACAGATTTACAGTCTGCCCCCTTTGGCCACTCGGGAACCCCTCCATGATATTGGTGCCCAGAGCCGGAATCGAACCAGCCACACGAGGATTTTCAGTCCACTGCTCTACCAACTGAGCTATCTGGGCAAATATTAAGTTTTAATCATATAACCCGCAAGTTCAAATTTAAAAATTATAAAATAATTTATAAATAAAAACTTGCGGGAATTGGTGGGCCTTCAGGGACTCGAACCCCGGACCAACCGGTTATGAGCCGGTCGCTCTGACCAACTGAGCTAAAGGCCCCCTTGCAAGCGCAAGTATTAGTATAGAGCAAAAAGGTTAGCTAGTCAAGAGAAAATTTTTTAACTTAGAATATTACTTTACACCCTCTTTCTCACCAATGGCAAAATGGAGCCGATTGATACCATGCAAATGAAAATGTAAACACCAAGCATGGGAGTATACCCGGAATGGATGATAATCCATGCAAAAAGCGCTGAGCCTGTTGAAGAACCTATGTAGGAAGTGCCATCCAGCAATCCGGCCACCATGGATATCTGACCGCTGCCTCCATACCGCATCGGATGGACCGCCATAAATGCAACATTTATGATTGAAACCCCCTGCATCGCAATGCTAAAAGAATGGCTGCAAGCACTACTGGAAGGTTTGCAAGAAAAAATGGAGCAATGAAAAAAATGCAAAATCCGAAAGCAATTATGCTCAAGCGCTTTTCGTCACCTGAACACATACGCTCGGCAACAGGATATGACACACGTCCCAACAACACAGTAACAGGCATCATAAAAACAAACAATGCTGCGTTTTCAAGATCGATTTCATACATGCCAAGAAACAGCGTAGGTGCCCAAAGCAGCAAATTTTCCTTGATCATCCCGTGGGCAAAGGCCGGAAACAACATATATAGAATCTCTTTTTTCTTTAAAAGCTGAAAGGTTTGTCGCATGTCATTCTGATGTATTCCAATGTTTTTCTCCTGCAAAAGCAGTACCAAAATACAAATACCAGCAACAATTAAGCCGGGAACGGCAAATAGTGACCACAGCCCGACTTTAGCCAATAATGAGGATATGACAATTGCCAATAGGCTGCCTGATCCAATGCTGGTTGACAAGACAACAGCAGCCAACCTGCTGTGGGGAGAGTCCTTATATGATTCACTGACCAACCGCAGTGAGGCTCCCCATAACATAGACTGAGCCGCAGCATTGATACCCCATAAACAAATGATAACTGAAGCAGAAGGGAGAAAACCAATACAAATGTTTGTCACTGCAACAAGAGTCAACCCTGCAAATAGCGATTTTTTAGGTGAAATAGCATCGCCAATATACCCGTTGATAAATCGTCCTGCAGAGTAAAACACGAAGAATATGCTTCCCATGAGTCCGATTTCCATTAAAGTCATATGGCCGATGCCTGTAAGAAGCGTAGAGGCAATGGACAGGTTGTGTCAGGCAAGGTAAATCGATGCATAAGCTGCAGTGCAGGTAATAAGGGTGTATCGTGGAGAAACGGTATTTGCCTTATTCATTGGTTTTATCATTACGCAAAGGGAAGAGATCCATTATCTATTGCGTCCTTTCCAGACATTTTTCGAAATTGAGGTTTCGATTGAACAGAGCTGAGTCTTTGTCAGAATCCATTCAGAATCATCATTTCAAAAAAATAGGATTCGTATAAGCCCTTCTACCCTTGCTGTCTATGCATTCTCCCCTTACATACAACTCGTCGCCCTTAAGCTTGTATTCAAATTCTGTCAGGGTGTCTACATTCTGTGAGGAAAGCTTGCCCAGTGCAGGACCCTTCCCCTTGGCAAAATAAATTTTTTCCACGGGGGAACACCTGAACACCACATGACCGTCCTTGATTTCAAACTCATGTATTTCGGGACCCTGGGTGGCATAAAAGCTTCCATCCAAAATAGCTTTCATAATATCATTGCGTGTAAGGGAAGCGGCCTTTACCATGATCCATCCTCTATAAGCTTCACTGCAGTAATCTCCAAGGGGGTGGAAAGTGTGTGTGTCATCTGCCGCAACACCCCACATATTTATACCGCGCCTTAACAAATTGTCCCAGAAAATATTCGCATAACCTGTGTTGGCATAAACACCGCATCCGCTGTTATATGCTTCAATTGCAGTAAATCCGTGAAGATCAGCAATTTCCTGTGGCTCCATATAAGACCATGCCGGGTGGTTGATAATGGCAATGAAACCCCGGGAACACATATCATCGATCACTTTCTGTATTACCCTTAAATCTCCCTGAGTTTCAAGGAGCGGATATCGTTCGGATTTTGCTATTTTTTCCCCCTTTCCCTCTTTTATCATTTCATCGGTGCCCAATATGAAGTTTATATGCACAGCAGATTTGGGATGTCTGAAATGAATTTCAGTTCCTGGGATGGTTATAAAATTGCTTTCGTTAAGATGCTGATAATCCTCATAAATAAGGTGGTCAGTAATAGAGATGAAATCATAACCACTTTTCTTATACCCGGTCAATATCTCTTCCACCGAAGATTTGCCGTCCGATCTTGTGGTATGGGTATGCAAATTTCTTTTGTACCAATTACCTTCGCTGTAGAATACTGACTGTCCGGACTTTTTCATATATTTCACTCTTTTCTAATATGTATTAAAAAAATATAAGCATTTTCCAAAGCATTTTATTTAGTTTATATAACGTAATTTGAACTGTTTTGCACAACATTTTATTTTGCTAAAAAGAGTTACCTTTAAATGTACACCAAGCCCTGACAAATGCTTCATTACCAATAAATATATACTATTTTGCTATATTTGTTCAAAGTCATTAATCTTTTAAATTAATGCCACTTGCCTTTTTGTCAAGTATTTTTTTAACAACCGTTGCTATACATGCACCTGCTTCCGCAGGAGGGGTTCCGCCCCTGTGGATATTGGACAACACTGTTCGGTTGGACTCTTCATTTGCCCTGTCGGGCTTGTATGAAATGTAAGCGCTCATGCTTTCAGAAGTGGTAAGCCCGGGCCGTTCCCCGATAAATATTATTGCCGCTTCAGCATTCAGGGTTTCCCCTATTATATCCATCACCCCGACACGTCCATATTTTACAAAAACAGGAGTGCCTTGTTCAACGCCACAGATATCCAGCCCTTGGGACAAGGCGTGAAGCAAGTCTTCGATATTGGCTTCAATAGCCCTGGAACTTAAACCGTCGGCTATTATTACCTGAAGCTGTGGTTTTATCTTGCATTTTTCCATTAGCTCCTTCCTTACAGTCTCATCTATCATCCTTCCTAGATCAGGCCTTGTCAGAAATTCATCCCTGTCTTTCACCATTGTTTGGATTTTGACCACTCCAAGCCGATCCACCAGCTCTTCACTTACATCATTGAAAACAGCATCGACAGCTGCAGCATGATCTGCCCGAAATTTCAGCAAGCTTCCGGTCAGAGGCCTGTCCCCGACTCTCCATACCCCGATTCTTGCATCAGTGCTCTTTAAGAAGCTTCTCAAGGCCTTTTCATTTTTGGGCATGGGAACCTTAAGGCGGTCCTGTTCTTCTATGTTTGAAAACTCTGCAATTTCCTCTTCATCATTTTTGGTGACCTTATTGACAGACTCAATTTTTTCAGGCTCCTTATCTGCATTTAGTTCAGCAAATACTGCTTTGACAATCCTCGCAATCAAATCCTCATTTACCATTTTCACACCCCCCTAGATCATCCCGTAAACAAGGAAGCATCCCCTGCTCTTTTTGTCAGCCTGCCATTTTCCATAATACCCATTTTTTCTAGCCATTTTTCAAATTCCGGTGCAGGCCTCAGACCTGTAACACTCCTCAAAGCTGCTATATCATGAAAGCTGGTGCTTTGATAATTGAGCATAATGTCATCGCCCATAGGAAGCCCCATGAAATAATTAATTCCAGCCACCGCCAACAGAACTGCCATATTTTCAATGTCGTTCTGGTCAGCTTTCATATGATTTGTATAGCAGGCATCAACCCCCATGGGCACACCCATAAGTTTCCCCATGAAGTGGTCCTCCAGACTTGCCCTTATTACCTGCTTGCTGTCATAAAGGTATTCCGGCCCGATAAATCCCACCACTGTATTTACAAGGAATGGTTTAAACTGCCTGGCAAGCCCATAGCATCTGGCTTCCAAAACTACCTGGTCTGCATTGTTGTGGGACCCGGAAGAAAGTTCCGAACCCTGTCCCGTCTCAAAATACATGACATTAGGACCTGTGCCTGTTCCAAGTTTAAGCGCCATATCCATGGCTTCCTTAAGGATTCCGACATTTATTCCGAAGGCCCGGTTGCCCTTTTCGGAACCTGCTATGCTTTGAAAAAGAAGAGATGTCCTGGCCCCGCCTTCAAGTGCCTTCATTTGTGTTATAATGTGGGCCAGCACGCAATGTTGTGTAGGTATCTTCCATTCACCGATAAAATTATAAACAGCATTAAGCAGTCTGCTTACATTTGGCACACTGTCCTCTACTGGATTAATGCCAATCATGGCATCACCCGCTCCATATGACAGTCCTTCCCTGATTGATGAAAGGACTCCTTCAACACTGTCTGTGGGATGATTTGGCTGGAGCCTGCAGGACAGTGTTCCCGGAAGACCTATTACAGTATTGCACTGTCCCTGAACATTTATTTTTTTTGCTGCATAAACTAGATCCATGTTTGACATGAGTTTGGCAACTGCGGCAGCCATTTCACCTGTCAAGCCTCTGCTTATCCTTCTGATGTCCCCTCCGGTTGTATCGTGACTTAGAAGGAACTCCCTGAATTCACCTACGGTCATGTCTTTTATTTCATTAAAAATAATTGCAATGACAACCAATGCATACCTAATCATTCCAGCTATCTGGTACATATTTGTAATATCATCCCCGGATTCGGTCATTGCTTCAGAAATCTCACTTTGAAGGTGTATTCTGCGCATAACCAACTGCAGCGGATATTTGCTTCTGGTACTCAAATATATCATTGCATTGAAATACCCGTTCCAATGGCCTATTGAATAGTAAAAAACCATAAGTGCAACAATTGTTTTTGAAAGAGGCAAAGCTATCTGCAGGAATGTTCTTATTTCCCCTGCTCCGTCAATGTATGCTGATTCCAGGACTTCATCTGACAAGTTACTTTTGAAGAAAGTCCTGCATACTATCATGTTCCAGACACTCATAGCTCCGGGTAGCACTACGGCAAGATATGTATCCATAAGCCCAAGACTCTGTACCACCAGAAAGGTCGGTATGAGTCCCCCTGAAAAAAACATTGTAAAAAGGTAAATCCACAATATATATTTATTTCCCTTTAAATCCTTGCGTGAAAGCGCATAGCCAGTGGGTACTGTAAGGAATATGTTTATTGCAGTTCCCAATACCATGATTTTTATTGTGTTAAAAAAACTTCTGATAATCGCAGGATCCTTTAAAACCCGGACATAACCGCCAAAATTTATTCCCCTTGGCCAGAATATAACTCTACCCATGTTAACTTCAACAGGATCGCTTATTGAGTAAACAACTATGTTGTACAAGGGATATCCGACCAAAAGTATTGTAATAATCAATAGGGCCCGAATGATTATTTCTGTTATTGTATCTGAGTTATATGCCCTTGTTCTGTTCACAGGTACTTTTACTACCGATCCAAGTGCAGTAATTTTATTTATGTTGCATGCCTTATTATTTTTCATTCAATTTACCCCCATTACCATAAGCTTTCTTCTGAAACTTTCCGGGCCAAAGTATTTGCACCTATAAGCAAAAACAGGTTGATAACCGAATTGAACAAACCTACTGCAGCAGAAAAACTGTATTTCATATTTACAATTCCACGTTTATAAACAAAAGTGGAAATAACCTCAGATTTGCTTATATTAAGTGAGTTTTGCATTAGGTATACTCTTTCATATCCCAAATCCATCAGATGCCCTGTGCTGAGGATAAGCATAACAATAACAACAGGGAGTATTGATGGGATATCTATATAGCGTATTTTCTGCATCTTGCTTGCTCCGTCAATACTTGCGGCTTCATACAGCTCAGGATTTACAGAGGTCAGGCTTGCATAATACATAATAGAATTCCATCCCATAGATTTCCAAACACCTGTAATTACATAAATAGAACTGAACAAGTTCGCTTTGGCCAAAAACTGAATTTTTTCGAACCCCATGAATGCCAGAAACGAATTGATGACTCCTTCCTTTGACAAAAAAAGATTGATCATTGTGACAAAAACCACGGTAGATATAAAATGCGGCAGATATGTCAGGTTTTGCCCTAAACCCTTTAACATTTTTGAGGTTGATTGATGAAATAGTATAGCCAGTAATATAGGTATGGCTGTCCCCACTATAAGGGATGGTACCGTAATTGATAATGTATTGAATACAACTCTTTTGAAATATATTGATTCCCAGAATGAGATGAAATGCTTCATCCCGACCCATTTTATGCGGTCAGCCTTCATTCCTGGAAGATAATCCATAAATGCAATCCTCACTCCATACATGGGGATATACTTAAAAATAACCATATAAACCATTGAAGGTATAATAAACAGATACAATGCACCTTTGCGCCTTAAATATTTCAACGTATCATTAAACACCGGAAGAGTTCCCCTCCATCCTACCTGACCTGAAACATCTTACTGCTTTCATATTTTTTATCAGGTCGTTTGTTAAAATCGAATCAATTCCCATTTGCAAATAAGCAATAGTCTCCTCTGGCACATCGGATTCAAAAAGATTGCACCAGATATTGTTCTTATGAGCCTTTTCAATCATATCCCTGTTGAAAAATGTGGAAGTAAACTGGAATTTTCCGCATTTATAAAAAATTGCTTTGTCAACCATGGTAAAATCATTGTATCCTTCCAGGCAGCAACGCTCGATTTTATCATCTATTTTTACAAGCGTCTCCAATACATCCGCTGCACCAGCCGCATACAGGTAATCCCTGCATTGATACTTGTCAATCAGACGGATTATTCTTTTCATAAGAGTTTCGTCATAGCTTTTTGCTTTATTATGTGATTTTATATGCAAATTAATAATTATCTGCCCAGCAAATGTTTTTAAAATTTCCTCCAAAGTCGAATACTTCAGGCCTTCAAAACGTTTATCAAACCACGAGCCGGCATCAAGTTCCATTATTTCTTTACAGGTCAGCTCCGAAATAAGACCCTTCCCATTGGAAGTTCTGTCAACGGTCCTGTCATGGCACACAATAAGTTCTCCATCCCTTGATGGCCAAACATCCAATTCAATTTCATCTGCACCCAATGCTACTGCAGCAGCAAATGCAGGCATTGTGTTTTCAGGGGCAATTGTGTTGAATCCCCTGTGGGAAATAACCCTTGGGTATGGTGCTTTATGATTGTCTGGTTTGATCCAGGGGCCAGCCAATCTATATACATTGGGTCTGCGATTTTTTTCCAGAATAGTTCTCGAATCCATCAATATGGGCTGGTTAAAGCTTGCGTTTCTTTTTCTTTTTTCTGAAAAATCAGTACTATAATAATACACGCCTACTTTTTGACCTACGTTAAGCAATACTTCTCCTGACGGGTTTATAAT
>DUMO01000035.1 GCA_012839865.1 Clostridiaceae bacterium | reverse complement strand
TCGATGCTTGCCGGGGATTACGAGCATATGGAGGATATACCGGCAAAGCCCAGAATAATCTGGAACAGGCAGGAAGGAACCATTGAAGGGAATACATACAGCAGAATGCTTGCGGTAAGCAGCGGCGGAACCATACCGGACAGGGGGTATTACCCTGTATATCTTGAAGACTATAGAACGAAAATTGGTGAACTGGATGAGGTATTTGTTTTCGAAGCAAGGATAGGGGACAGGTTAATGCTTGGAAGCTCTGCCTGGAAGCTGGTTAAAATTGAGAGGGACCGCGTTTTGGTAAGACCCTCAAGCACTTTTTTTGGAGCAAAGACCCCTTTCTGGCAGGGAGACTGTATAGGAGCCCCCTACGAAACCTGGATAAAATTCGGCAAGTTCCTGAAAAACCTTTCAAAAATGATGGAATCAGGTGATTTTTATGATTACATGGCTTCAATGTCATTCATTGATGAAGCCGGTATTGAAAATCTGAAAAATTATCTGATGGACCAGGTTGACGCTTTAGGGTGCATCTCAAATGACAGAAAAATTGTAGTTGAGTACTTGAGTGATGAGGTTTCAGACAGGAGAGTCATAATCCATTCCCATTTCGGAAGCAAAGTCAACAGTGTCATTGCCATTCTCCTGGAAGACGCCTTGGAAAAGGCTATAAAATGCAATGTATTTACCGGCTTTACAAATGATGCAATATTGGTCCATATTTATGGAAGCCAGGACAATTTAAGCAATGTGATGGGGCTATTGTCACCTGACGATGTAGTGGAAACAATGCTAAGGAAACTGCCAGGCACATCACGGTTTGCCATACAATTCAGGTACAATGCCTATAGGGCGTTAATTATGGGCATACGGCAGCAGGGAAAACGCCTGCCCCTTTGGATACAACGGCTTCGCTCGGTGGATGCGCTGGAAACAGCTCAAAAACATATGAACCATCCTCTTATTATTGAGACAATGCGTGAGTGCCTTGACCAGATATTTGATATTCCTAATGCGGTAAAGGTAATAAAAGACATAATATCTGGCGAAATAGAGGTTGTGGAGGTCAAATCCTGGTATCCTTCTCCTTTTGCTTCAGAACTGGTACAGGGGTTTAAAGGCACAATGATGTATGAGGAAAAGGCAAGGCACCCCGGAGACACGAAAAGACAGGTAATATCCGGTCTGGAGGCCATAAGGCCCGACCTTGCGGATTTAAGTCAACAGGCAAAAGTGGATGACAGGATTTTTACCGAGATAATATATCAAAACAATGTGGCAAATTATCTTAAAGATGTTGCGTCTGAAAATGAAATGCATTCCTTCCTTCTTACATATGGTGATTTGCCCGATGAGATGGTGGCCCAAGAGGACAAGAGGGACCTGTTGATGCTTCTTGAAAGAGGGGGAAGGGCTATGAGGCTGACCCATCCTTGTACTAACACCATGAAATGGATTGCAGTTGAGGAAGCTTTCATGTACAAACTGGCAGAAAACCTGGATATGGGCGAATATAACCTGATTGAACATAATCCATCACCGGATATTGAGGATGTTTCCGGTTGGACGCATGATGAGGCAATTGGAAGGATACTTCGAAGGTTTGCAAGATACAACAGCCCATTTACAAAGGATGACATTTTAATGCGTTATAATATGGAAAGCGAATCTGTAGACCAGGCACTTTCCAGGCTTAAAAACGACAAGTTTATAGTAGCCGGAGATTTTAAGGGT
This sequence comes from Clostridiaceae bacterium, assembly GCA_012839865.1. GTDB lineage: Bacteria > Bacillota > Clostridia > CAYPLH01 > DUMO01 > DUMO01. Next base: position 2,572 of record DUMO01000035.1, on the reverse strand, counting down.
AATGGTGAACCGGCTTTCTGCCATTTTGCAATATACGAAAGAGCTCTGAGAAGAAGCATAAACAGCGCTGCCAAAGCGGTTAAACCGAAAGGATTCCGCCATCTTGCCTGTTTTATGCCCTTTTGGCAGCAGGTAGGCAAGAAAGGTGTTTCCCAGACCGAGATGCTTTATAATATTATAAAACAAATGGAGGGATTGTACCTGCCTGCCGATTGGTGGGAAGGCATAATTTTTCCTGCAAGAATGAAGGGTTACTCTCCTGCAAATTTAGATGTTTTATGCAATAGCGGCAGGATATTCTGGAGAACGGCCTGCGACCCTTCTGAGAAAAATCTCACCCTGGCATGGTTCTGTACGGAAAACATTACTGCCAGTGAAACACGAGGAAAAGAAGAATCTGATGTCTCAATGACTGAAAAGCAGGCTGTACTTTATGGAATACTGAAATCCAGGGGAGCTTCCTTCACTTATGCCCTGACTGCTCTTTCCCAAATGCCTGCCAGCGAAGTTGTTGATACCCTGGAAGAACTTATGGTCAGGGGATTGGTTGTGAACGATTCCTTTCAGCCTGTGAGATTGTATCTTGACAGGCAGAAATCAATCAGATTGAAATCACCGGAGGTACGAGCCAGGGCTGCTGCAGCAATTGTTTCAGGACCAAATATGGGACGGTGGGAAATTGCCGGTTTTTCACCTGTGTATGACCTGCCTTGTCAAGTTGGCTTGTGGCTGCAAAGATACGGTCTTGTCTGCAAGGAGATACTGGTTTTGGAACAGAGCAGGTTTACCTGGCAGGAGGTTTATGAGCGTCTGAAAATGATGGAATATACACAAGATGTGCTCCGGGGATATTTCATTGAAGGCATATCCGGGATACAGTTCATGTTGCCTGAAGCAGCGAAAAAGCTCGGAAGGGAGTCCGTGTTACTGCCCAAATTGCTGATTGGAGAACTGTCACTTGGGGACAATGCAAGGGTGGAGTACATTATTACTGTTATTGCTCTTTATTTTTTCCTGACTGCAGTTTTCGGTTTTGTCCGTACTTATTCTCATGACTTTGCGTATCCCAGAATTACTTTGCTGAGGATTGATTATATCAGAGACATGTTTGATAAAATCATCAGTTCTGATTATAAATACATGGAGGACGCAACCTTTTTTGAAAAAAACGGAAAGGCATTTGATTCCATAAGCAGCAATAATAACGGAATTGAGGGAGTATATCATAAACTGTTTGAAAGCGGAGCCATGCTCCTTACTACACTTGCTTTGGTTGTTTTTATCGGCAGCCTTAACATCTTTATTTTGGCATCACTTATTTTAAATATTGCAACCGTCATGTGGATAAACAGAAAGGTACATACTTACCAATACGGCAAGAAAGAGGAATTGGCACATGCGGAAAGAAGATACGGTTACTATTACAATACAACCCATGATTTTGGCTACGGCAAGGATATTAGAATTTACAATTTAAAAGAAAGGATTTTGAATAATTATAACAAGGAGATTATGGGTTATGTCAATATACATAAGCTGATAAGAAACAAAGAGTTTTTACTGGGCTTTGCAGGCCTTCTGACTTTATTGGCCAGTGATGCCGCTACATACGGCATACTGGCCGGCAAAGTGTTGAAGGGTATGTCCATTGCGGATTTTTCCATGTACCTGGCTGCTGTTGTGAGCCTGTCGCTGCAGTTGAAAGCATTAATTGACAATGCTTCATACATAATCAATGAAGGACAATACGCAAACGATTATTATGAGTTTATGGATAAGGACCTGGGCGAAAAAGGAGGAGGAAGAGCTTCAATTAAAGGAAATACCCTTGAGATTGAATTAAAAAATGTCAGCTTCAAGTATCCAAATACCGATGTGTACATATTCAAAAATCTCAACCTGAAAATAAATAAGGGTGAAAAGCTGGCAATTGTAGGAATCAATGGCGCCGGGAAAAGCACCCTTGTGAAGATTATAACAGGACTTTTTGATGTTACCGAAGGTGAGATACTGATAAATGGCATTCCAATAAAGGAATTTGACAAGAAGGAGTTATATTCAATGTTTTCAGTGGTTTTCCAGGATATAAACGTCCTGGCATATACGGTGGCTGAAAATATCGCATGCACTTCCGAAAATATAGATGAGGATAAAATTATGAAAGTACTTGATATGGTTGGTCTTTTGGATAAAATAAAAAGCTTGCCCAAGGGAACCGGGCATATGATGCTTAAAGTAATTGACGAGAACGGAATAGAATTGTCCGGAGGTGAAAGCCAAAAACTTGCCATTGCAAGAGCGCTTTATAAAGATGCAAACATGGTGATACTGGATGAACCGACAGCATCACTGGATGCCCTGGCTGAGGCTGAGATTTATGAAAACTTCAATAAACTTGTGAAGGACAAGACAGCTATTTTTGTTTCCCACAGACTGGCCAGTACAATATAATGCCCCCACTTGTCAAGACAGTTTTTTAGCTTTTCTAAGTTAGCTCTCCTTTCTTATTTTTGTATAATCTTTACAACTGTGCACTCTGTTGGAGGATGTCAAGGGCGAGCGTAAGCGAGTT
>DUMO01000034.1 GCA_012839865.1 Clostridiaceae bacterium | reverse complement strand
TCAAAACCTGCAGAGTTGCAGCATCCATATTGCCGATGCTGATTGCCAGTGACTGGTCAGCATTTGCTCCAATGTGGAAAATTTTGTCCACAAATGTTCCGTCCAGCAAATTCTGCTCGTTGAAGTTGGTATTTTGAGCTATACGGGTGATTTCAGCAGCCAGTTGGTCAATTTCTCCCTGGATTGCGTCGCGGTCAATGTCAACGTTTGTGTCATTCGCAGACTGTACCGCAAGCTCTCTCATTCTCTGGAGAATTGCGTGGGTCTCATTTAAAGCGCCTTCTGCTGTCTGGATTAATGAAATACCGTCCTGGGCATTTTTGGAAGCCATTTTAAGTCCCCTGATCTGGCCTCTCATTTTCTCAGAGATTGAAAGACCTGCTGCGTCGTCTCCCGCCCTGTTGATTCTGTAACCGGAAGAGAGCTTTTCCATTGATTTGGCGGCTGAAGAATTGCCAATGCCAAGCTGACGATAAGTATTCATCGCCATGATATTGTTGTTGATACGCATAATTTAAATCCTCCTTGATTTTTTAATCTGGGAATCCTTTCCCTTAAATTTATAAGTACTTTTGAACCTTTCTTTTGCCGGCAAAGAAATTCAAAAGGCTTACTCATTATTTTATATCGTACTTTTTCAAAAAAACTTTACAGGAAAAATTAAAGTTTTGCATAAAAAATCAAAAATAATGTCCTTTCGACTTCATTCTTGCTTATTGAAATTACTGAGAACTTCAGGGTTGATGTTAGCTGCCCGTTTGTTTTCTTCCTTAATTTCATAATAAATTTCTTTCCTGTGGACAGCTATATTTTTAGGTGCATTTATGCCAAGGCGCACCTGGTCACCCTGAATATCGATGATCTTAACCTCAATATTATCCCCTATCATAATAGACTGGTCTTTTTTTCTGGACAGTATCAGCATCTGGTGCGCTCCTTATCCATAATATAATGTCTTATCCGGTATTCCTCATTATCCAGTATAACCTGTTTTCCTTTTTTCGCAACACTGTTTATTAAAACAGGAGCCTTCAAATTAGCTGTCATTTTTGATATGTCTTCCGGCACTACAACAATAGAATATATCAAAACATTATTGGTATCAACAATATCAAGAATTTCCACTTCGGAATCGTCTACATCAACCGTGTAGTCCTCTATCAGCGTCCTTGGGTCTATCATTACAAATGCAAGCTGCGGGCAATCAACGCACTGCAGCCATACAAAGGGGTTTTGCTCCGGCTGTTTGCCAAGGAGAACAAATCTTTTTTCATCTTCAAATCCGGGCAACCCCTCCGGAAAATCAATTATAGCATTCTCATCAATTTCAACCATCCCAAAATATTTTGTTTCAATTTGCATTTTTCATCCCCCAGTTTTTGATTAAACTACATTGAAACATCAAGATCAGCCTTTATTCCAAGACTTCAGGCTAAGTTTTTATAAAGTGATTTATTCTGTTTACCGTAGAAAATCCACCAGCGAGGGTTGTATAATCCTTGCCCCCCCTGCCAGTGACGCTCTGTACACATACTCCTCGTTTGACAGCCTCATTACAGTCTCAGCCATATCTACATCCTCGTTTTCACTCATAAGCCTGACAAAATTTATTATGTCGTTATCAACACGGTTTTTAGTAAGTTCAAGCCTGTTATGCCTTGCTCCTGCGTCTGCCCTTATCATTAAAATATTCTCAAAATTTTCGTCAATAAGTCCCAGAGCCGTCCTCACTTTGCCGCCATCCGCCGATTCCAGGGCTGCTATAAGAGTGTCCATATCCTTTATAAGCTTACCCTTTTCACCCTTCACAGCTGTGCCTCCCATGTTAAACAGCTCATTCCCCGGAACATTTATATTTATGTCGTCTCCAACACCGATTTCATACCGGATTATTTGGGAACTGTCCATATCTAAAGCAAAGGCTCCGTTTTCATCCAGCAGCTTTTTATCGGTGGAAAAACCTGAAAAAATATACCTTCCTGCATAGGAACTGTTGGAAAGGTGAATAAGCTGGGTTTTCAGCTCCTCAATTTCTTCCTTCACGGTCATCATGTCCTCCGGCGTCATGGTACCGTTTGCACCCTCAACGGCCAGTTCTCTTGCCCTGTGGAGCACATCCCCGATCTGGGACAGAATACTGTCGGTATACTCCAGCCAGGACTTGGCATCATCAATATTTCTCTTGTATTGATTGAGCTTTGAGACATCGGTCCTGAGTTTCAGGGCCCGTGCTGCGATTACCGGGTCGTCTGAAGGGACCTGAATCTTCTTGCCGGTGGCAAGCTGCTGCTGGTATTTGTCAAGGTTTATCAGGTTTTTGTTTATATTTGATATCATGTTGTTAATCAACATACTATTTGTTATCCGCACGTTTCAACACTCCTTTACCTGTCCCGTCTTGCAACGGTTTATAACTTATGTCAAAAGATATAAACACTCTGGTTGTAAATCAGCCGCCCTTTTTTGCCTTCTGGACAGGGTCATTGCATACAACTTAAGTTTTGCGCCCAACCCGTCTTTTCCGGTCTACAACCCCACACGGTTTATAAGTATATCGTAAAGTTCCATATAGGTGTTTATAATTTTTGCAGCAGCTGAATATGCATGCTGGAACTTGATCATATTGGCCATTTCCTCATCCACGGAAACACCCGACACCGACATCCTCCTGTTTTGTATCATTTTTATGATGCTGTTCTGGTTGTCGGAATACTTGACTGCCTGCTGTGAGTCAACACCCAGTGTGGCAATCAGTGATTTCATATAATCCTCCGGGTTTCCTTCGGAAAACATATGGGTATTGCTTCTCATCTTCAGCATCTGCTCGATAATTTTGGCATTTCCTTTTTCTCCTGCATTAACCGATGTGGAGATTTTGCTTATATTGTCCAACACATCTGCGCTTACGGAAAAATTCTTTGCGGTAATACCGTCATATCTGGACACTATTTCATCTATTGTGGTGGCAGAGCCCATAAAGCTCATACTGTCCATTGGATTTCCATCCCGGTCCAGCATTGTAAAAAACCGTATACCTGAAGGCAATTCCCCTTCCACCGAATCCAGCCAGAACCCGTCGGCATGTCCCAATAAATCTTCGTCAGGTTCAATTATCCCGTTGGCGTTGTTGTCACAATAGCCTTCATTCAACGCCATGGCAAAAGTTCTGACAAAAGTATTGAGTTTATTTATGTAGTGGGGTATCCCCTTGAAAAGAGGGCTGTCGTTTAGGCCACTGTTTCCGTCACGTACATCCAGATAACCTTTAAGTTCGCCGCCGGTTATGTTTATACTGCTTCCATCCGCCCATTTTATTTCGAAAAGGTTATTGATATCTTCTGCGTTCAGTTTCTCGTCCCTGGGGTGAACTTTTAGTTCCGACAATTCAAAATGGTTGACAATAGGCTTCCCGCCGATGGAGACAACAAAATATTTGTCATCTTTTCCACTGGGCAGCTTGCCTCTTACAATTTCATACGCTTCAATATTGACGATTTTAGAGAGCTTATCCACCAGAAGCTCCCGCCTGTCCCTAAGGTCGTTGGCATTGTTCCCGTCAACCTCCATGACATATATCTGCTGGTTCAGTTTGCTGATCTGTGAAGCAAGAGAATTGATCTCCTCAACTTTTATATAAACATTCTGATTTACATCATGCTGCATTTTTTCCAATCTGTAAGCCAAATTGTTGAAATATCTTGCCACCGATATGCCCTTTTCCTTCACAAGGGCCCTTGTTGCCGGGGCGGAAGGATCCTTGGAAAGTTCCTGCAGTGCACTGAAATACTCATCCAGAACCTTTGAAAAACCACCATCAGAAGGCTCATTGAAGGCAGCTTCCAATTCAGACAATAGCTGGCGCTTTATATCCCATTCTCCCTGGAACACCGACTCACTCCAAAATTTATAATCAAGGTACTCATCCCGCACCCTTATAACTTCGGAAACCTGCGAACCGGTGCCTATCATTCCGGTTCCATCGAAAGAAATCAGAGGCTGAGAGGCTGTTTGAACAGCTTGCTGCCTTGTATATCCCGGAGTGTTCACATTGCTTATATTATGGCTCAACACGTCTAGATTTCTCTGAGCCGCTGTAAGCCCCCTTGCAGCTATGCCCAGTCCGAAAAAGCTTCCATGCACTGATTATCACCTGCCTATTACGCCCATTTTGCTTATTATGGTATCAATCATTTGGTCCACTACATTTATGGTTCTTGATGATGCATTATACGCAAATTTAAATTTAATCATGTTTGCCATCTCTTCATCAAGGGACACCGCCATTACGGATTGCCTGTTTGATTCGGCCGCATTAACCAGGGTGCGCTGATTTTCCGCCGCACTTTTCAAGCTGGCACCTTCATGCCCTACATACAGAATTATGGCATTGTAATAATCATCAATACTCAATTCTCCCTCGGCAGCGGATATCAATACCTGATTCCTGAGGTTTGCAACCTGGTATGCAACAACATTGTTGCCACTGGTACCGTCGGAGCTTGACACTATATTGTTAAGGTCCACCAGATTGCTATTAAGCCTTATGTTGCACATTCCAACCGGCATCGTGGGGTCGATGGCAACAAAAAAATCTGCTCCGTCCTTGCCGCCAAGGGTCTGCCCGCTGCTGTGATACTCGTTGACTTTGCTGATCATGGCATTGACAACTGTATTTAGCCGGTTTTTTATATCCGGCAGTATTTCATCCCTGGATTCTATAAGCCCTTTCAAAATACCGTTTTGGAGGGGTACTTCCACATTAAGTTCTTTAATTATTGGGTTATAAAAAGTCTTCTTTTTGCTGTCAACTTCCACATATAATGGAGAGACATCGGTTTTATTCAGGAGAAAATATCCCCCGGACATGACCGACACCTGACCGTCAAGCATCTCTGTTATATCTACATCCACCAATTCAGATAACCTGTCCAGCAAAAGATTTCTCCTGTCCCGGTAATCATTTGCCGTATCCCCGGCAGTTTCGGCACGTAATATGTCTGCATTCAGTTTTGCCAGATCGTATAGAAGATTGTTGACTTCGTTTACCCTGACTCTTATTTCAGTGTCCAGGTCCTCCTGCAATTTGTTAAGCTGCTCACCTATATGATTGATATGGTTGACAAGCACATCCGCCCTTTGCCTTACAAGGGCCCTTGCAGTAAGACTGTTGGGTTCCTTGGCAAGCTCCTGCCATGAATCCCAGAAACCGTTCATCATGCTCTGAAGGCCGTCTCTCATTGGCTCACTGAGAATTTCCTCTATGTTGCTGAAGGTCTCCGCCTTTGCATCCAGATAGCCCAAAGTAGTGTTCTCCTGCCGGTACAAAGTATCCAGGAATTCATACCTTATCTGTCGGATTTCCTGTATGGAGGCGCCAAACCCAACCCGAAAACGATCACCTAATATGCCGGTATAGAATGAATCTGCAATCATCGCTTGCTGGCGCACATAGCCTGGAGTATTAACATTTGCAATGTTGTGTCCTGTTACATGAAGACTCCTTTCATTAACAATCATGCCGCTTCTGGCTATGTCGTAACTACTGAATCCTACTCCCATTTTCCACCACCTGTAGTTTCCTTACAGCTTCAAATCAAGAATGTTTCTTTTACCGGGCTCGTTAACTTCCCCTGATTTTAAGTAGCTTCCGTCACTGCCCAGACTGGCCATAAGGTTTAATGAAAAATCTATATAATCAAGGGAATTTTTTATTAACCTTGCATTCAACGCATTTTCAGTTTTCAGGCTCTCAATGGTTTTAATCAAGTTTTGCCTGCCTTTTTCAAGTTTTTCAGAATACTCTCTGCCAATTTTATTCGAAATCCCGGAAATAGTTGCATCATTACAGTCAATGCCCATCTCTTTGCATAGCTCGGCAACTATATCTTCCCTTTGCCTTTCGAGTTTTCCCGCATGAATTATGCAGGTTTGCTCCACCTTGACAAGCTGCTCAAGTTCCTTTACTTTTCCATCAACTATTATCTGTTTTTTCTTCTTTGCAATTTCCAAAAGTCCGGAATAAACTTTAAACTCTTCCTCCAGAATTTCAGCCAGGCTGTTGATAATTCTTTCAATTGACATTTACATCACTCCAAAAAAAGCAAAATAATTTGGCCGCTCCATCCATAAATAATAAAATTTTCCACGCAAGGGAGCAAAAATAATAACAGTCCTAAGCTATGGAATTAAAATGAACTTGAAAACAACAAATCAAGACAAGGACAATATTGTTAAATTCTCTTATCTAAAACTGACTTTATTATTTTATCAGCTGTTTCCTTTCCGCTAACAGTATAAGAACCTGACCGATATTTTTCAGCAAGAGCATCTACTTTATCCCTTCGAACATCAGGCACATCCTTAAGTGCCCTCATTACCGTCTGAAAATCTTTAGCTTCGCCTGATATGGACACAGTATCCTTTTTGCCGTTTACACTCACAGGTTTCTCTGTTCTGTTTACTCTGCTATGCTTATTATAAACACCTGATACTTTCTGGATATCACCCCAGATTTTCATAAAAAACCACTCCATCTAGAAATTCAAAGCACATAATTTACAATTTCTTATTAAGTATTCCAAATGCTGTTTATATATTGAATCAAATTTCGTAAATAATATTCTTTCATTATTCTTATCGGTATTTATTAAAGAATAATTAACAGAAAAAGTTATTTCCCGAAAAGTTTATTTCGTGAACACCCGTCTTTAATACCGCTATATGGTATCGGCAGGAAAAAACATTCAGCTTTAGCCCAAAGAGCAGCAACCACTGAAATACTTTACTTTTTGTCCCTGTATAGATACCTCATCTTGCCATCTTTGTACCAGTCGTCCTTAGGATTTAGTTCCTTTTTTAATTCACTGGCTGTTTTGGTTAAATCCTCTTTAAGCGCTCTTTCGCATTCTTCGCAATATAAGCCGGATTTTATGGATTTCCCGCATCTTTCGCATTCAAGAAACATGTTTGCCCCATCGCCAACTATCTCCAGGCGGCCTTCCCGTAGAAAATTTTTAATTTTTTTTACGCTGATTCCAAGGTCGCTTGCAACTTGCGACATGCTGGCGCCAGGGTTATCGTAAAGATACTCCTTGACCCTTTTGAAATCCTCCTCGTCCTGCTTTCTGCAATCATTACAAATCGGAAGCCCATAAACGTATGTAAATACCTTGCCACACCTTATACAATTTCTTGGAACAGACATTTTTCCACCCCTGTCAATTTGATTTCTATACGGTTGTAATCGGAGAAGCAATAACTGCTGCCACTACCTTTTCAGCGCCTGCCTCTTTTAAAACCCTGCTGCATTCATTTAAAGTATACCCTGTAGTTAATATATCGTCAAAAATCAATATATTTTTACTCTTAATTTCTTCCTTTTCCTTTATAAGAAAAGCATTTCTGATGTTAAAATACCTGCCTTCCCTGGTTAATGTGCTTTGGCTTTTTGTATTTTTCACCCTACATAAAAGGTTGGATTTTTCGGGAATCCCTGTTTTCCTGCTAATTTCCCTTGAAATAAGCAAAGACTGGTTATATCCCCGCAACGCTTTTTTCTTCCTGTGAAGGGGTACGCTGACAATCATGTCAAAATCATATTTTTTCAGTACTCCGGAAAGCTTCAACAGCATAAGGTGCCCGAATGCCCGGCAATAGGAAGGCTTGTCAAAAAATTTATATCTCATTATTGCCTCTTTTATAATTCCCTTGTACTCGCATGCACAAACCAGGTCATCCCAATTGCTGTCGTAGTCAAACTTCTTTAAAGAGCGGTAATTTTCTTCCGGCATAAAGGGTATCTTGTCAAAGCACTTCGGGCATATTTCCAATTCTGTGTCAATATCAAGGAGTTCGCCGCAAAATATGCACTTTGGCGGATACAACAGCCTGATTATTTTTTCAGTTAGGTCCATTAAAGGTTTATCACTTATTAAAATCCTCTTCATAAAAAGTCATGCACTTTTCCAGTTTTTCAAGAAGGCCCGAATGTCTTAATGTCTCCCTTTGGTTGTCAACCATGTACCGTAGGCATTCTTCCGATCCTACAAGCACAACCAGTTCCTTTGCCCTTGTGACCGCAGTGTAAAGGAGATTTCTTGTCATAAGAACCGGGGGTCCGGAAAAAACAGGCATAATCACAGCCGGGAACTCGCTTCCCTGGCTTTTATGTATCGTAGTGGCAAAGGCGGTTTCAATTTCCTCCTGTATGGAAAAATCATATTTTACCAACTTGTCGTCATCAAAGAGAACTACTATATTTTGTTCTTCTTCATCTATTTCCACGATAACACCCAGGTCACCGTTAAATACTCCTTCGCCCCAAATGTCCGGGTTATCAGGCTTTTCCCACCTTATATCATAATTGTTGCGTATCTGCATCACCCTGTCGCCCTCCCGGTAGATGATGCTTTTAAAAGCCTTCTCCTTCTTTCTTTTATCCGGCGGGTTTAGTACCTTCTGCATCTCAATATTCAGGTTGGAAACGCCTATGGGGCCTTTTCTTGTGGGAGTCAGAACCTGAATATGGCGTATAGGGTCATAATTGTAGCTGGCAGGAAGTCTCTTTGAGCACAGGTCCAGTATTGTGCTTACAATTTCTCCTGCATTGTTTTTGGGTATGAAGAAAAAATCCTTTCCTTTGACATTTAGACAGGGATATTCTCCTTTGTTCATCCTGTGGGCGTTCACTATTATCATGCTTTCTTCCGCCTGCCGGTATATTTCGGTAAGATGCACCACCTTGACTGTTCCGCTTGCAATTATATCTTTGAGAACATTTCCGGGACCCACGGAGGGAAGCTGGTCCGCATCGCCCACCAATATCAGGCGGCACCCGGCGGGAATTGATTTTAACAGGTGATTCATAAGAATAATGTCCACCATGGATGTTTCATCAATTATTACCACATCCGCATCAATGGGGTTCCCCTCGGTTCTGGCGAAGGTGAGCCGGTCATCATCGCCGGTATAGCCGATTTCCAGCAGCCTGTGTATGGTTTTTGCCTCATACCCGGTAGCCTCCGTCATCCTTTTGGCCGCTCTTCCGGTAGGCGCTGCAAGGGCAACTTCATAACCTGAGTTTCTGAGAAGCTTTATTATGCATTTTATGATTGTAGTTTTCCCTGTTCCCGGACCTCCTGTGATGACAAGAACTCCGTTTGTCATGGCTTCCTTAATGGCTATTTTCTGTTTGTCCGCAAGAATTATATTTTCCTGGATTTGCACCCGCTTTATTTTTTCTTCAAAATCAAAAGTTTCTTCTTCAAAATTAACTGCAACCAGATCCCCAAGCTTCCTGCACACCTCTACTTCCGCCTGGTAAAGGGTTTTCAAATAAACATTCCGGGAACCTTTCTCTGTTGTTTCAACATACACCGCATCGTCAATCATTAATTTGATCAGCGCATCCTCTATGCTGTTTAAGGTTACTTCAAGAAGCCTTGATGCACTTTCACACAATTCTTCGTCCGGCAGGTAGGTGTGGCCGTTTACTGCAGCCTGGGATAATATATACTTGATTCCACTGCTGATTCTATACTTTGATGCCGGGTCAATGCCAAGACTCATTGCCATCCGGTCTATGACCTTAAACCCTATTCCCGGTACCTCCTCAAGGAGTTCATAGGGATTGTTTTTAATCTTCTCTATTGCGCCTTCTCCATACTTTTTGTAAATTTTGGCTGAGTAGCTGGGGCTGATGCCATACCCCTGAAGGAACATTGCAACTTCGGTCAATCCGCTTATCTCTGCAAAAGCTTGTCCAATTTCAATGGCTTTTTTCTTGCTGATTCCTTTAATCATGGAGAGCTTCTCCGGCGAAAAACGTATAATATCCAGGGAATCTTCACCAAACCTGTCCACGATTTTTTTTGCGGTAGCCTCCCGGATTCCCTTTATAACACCGGAAGCCAGGTATTTTTCTATTGCCGGGACCGTTTTGGGCATAATTTTCTCATAGTATTCAACCTTAAGCTGCTTGCCATAGTCCCGGTGAACAACCCAATTGCCGGTAAGCCTGATACTTTCCCCTGCATTGACAAAGGGCATGTATCCCACCACAGTTATAGTTTCCTTTTTGCACTTGACATCGCACACAGTATATCCGTTTACCTCATTTGTAAACACGATTTGCTCAATTATACCTTCAATTTCAACCAAAAATTCACCCTCTTTTTTCCTATATTTCAAGTATAATTGAAAATTTGTTTTGTCGCAAGGACCAGAGCGTTTTTGACAAAGTGGGACAGGAGACCTGTTCCATGCTGGTAGTTTTAAACTGTGTTTTCCTAAGCCTTGCTGTAACTAGCAGTATTAGAGCTATTTATCATTAACTGCCCCTTTATTTTTATCCCACATCCTCCTACTTAAAATCTTCAAAAATGGCGTGTCTGTTGCTTTCCTCCAGCAATTCGATTACATTGTGCTTTTCTTTGAGCTTTTTCAAAATCTCCAATGTTCCGTCCTCCGAACCCATATCAAGCACAGTAACCTTTCCACGGGCAACAAGCCTTTTTACAAGGTCGCCTGTAATCACATTATTGATTATCCCCTCTATTCTGTTTTCCTGGTTTTTTTCAATTATCACCAGTTTGATGCCGGTATCTTCAAAGTCCGGCTTGATGAACTCCCGGGCTATCAAATAAACCAGAGAAAGGAACCCATATATGGCAAACAGATATGTAACAAACTGCCCGATTATGTTTAGCATGCTATCACTCCCCCTATTCATTTTATGCTGCCGGGGAAATGATGTGAACGAGACAAACGGGACAGGGGACGGTTCTGTGTCCTATGTGTTTGCATAGGACACAGAACCGTCCCCTGTCCCGTTTGAACCGTCCCCTGTTCTTTCTTTGCTTTAGTTATTACCCGTTCAGATTCCTGCTTCCTGCTTAAGAATTGCTGCCTTGTCAGTCCTCTCCCAGGTAAAGTCAGGGTCATTTCTTCCAAAATGCCCGTAAGCAGCGGTTTTCTTATAAATAGGCCTTCTTAGGTCAAGGGCCCTGATAATGGCTGCCGGTCTTAAATCAAAATGCCTGTTCACCAGCTCCAGAATCTTCGACTCAGGAATTTTACCTGTGCCAAAGGTGTCTATAAGGATGGAAACCGGTTTTGCTACTCCTATTGCATATGCCAGCTGCACTTCGCATTTTCTTGCCAAACCAGCGGCTACTATGTTCTTTGCCACATAACGGGCTGCATAGGCTGCGGAGCGGTCAACCTTGGTAGGGTCTTTTCCTGAAAAAGCTCCTCCTCCATGCCTTCCATAGCCGCCATAAGTGTCCACGATAATTTTTCTTCCTGTAAGGCCGGTATCACCCTGGGGACCTCCGATGACGAACCTTCCGGTTGGATTGACCAGGAACTTTGTATCTTTGTCAAGCAAGTTTCCCGGTATGACTGCTTTAATAACCTTTTCTACAATATCCTTCGCAATTGTTTCCTGATCCACATCCGGGTCGTGCTGGGTGGAAATAACCACAGTATCCACCCGTACAGGTTGCCCGTCCACGTATTCGACAGTAACCTGGGATTTTCCGTCAGGCCTTATATAGCTCAAAACTCCGCTTTTCCTAACTTCTGCAAGTCTTCTTGTCAGCTTGTGGGCAAGAGATATGGGCATTGGCATAAGCTCAGGTGTTTCATCACATGCAAACCCGAACATCATTCCCTGGTCGCCTGCTCCAATTGCAGCAACCTGCGCATCGGTCATTTCGCCTTTTTTTGCCTCCAGTGCCTGATTTACGCCCATGGCTATATCAGTGGATTGCTCATCAATGGATGTAATAACCGCACATGTATCACAATCAAAACCGAATTTTGCCCTTGTATAACCTATTTCTCTTACAGTTTCCCTTACCACTTTGGGAATGTCAACATAGCATTCAGTTGTAATTTCTCCCGCTACCAAAACCAATCCGGTTGTAACTGCAGTCTCGCATGCTACTCTTGCCATTGGATCCAATGCATAAATAGCGTCGAGAACCGCATCTGAAATCTGGTCGCACATCTTGTCCGGGTGTCCTTCGGTTACCGACTCGGATGTAAATAAAAATTTCGACATACTGATACCTCCTGAAGTATTCCTAGAAAATAAAGACCTGACCGTTTATTATTATTTCCATTTATTTTCCGAGAAATAAAAAAACCTCTTGATGAGGTTTATGATTACTCCTCATCTCTCAGGATGAAATTTCATCCTGTAGGAATTGGCACCGATACATACTTGCCGGTTGCCGGGTTTCATTGGGCCCGTCCCTCCACCTCTCTTGATAAGGTCAAATGTCTATTTTCTATTATTAATTTTGTAATAAACACTTTGCAAATTGGAGCCAGGCTTGACACCAATTTGCAATCGTAATATACCATATACTGATTTATTTTGTCAACACCATGTTGCTGTTTGAAGTCCTTTTGCCATAAGCATCTTATAATAATTCAATTTGCACACTGTTATGCGTTTGCGAACAGTTGCTCAAATTCATCTGCTTCAAGTCTCTCTTTTTCAAGAAGAGCTTCTGCTATTTTATGCAGCTTGTTGATGTTCTCTTTCAATACCTGAACCACCTTTTCATGGGCTGCATCAATTATTTTCTTGACTTCCTTGTCAATCTCGGCTGCCAGTTCTTCACTGTAATTTCTCTGATGTGCGAAATCCCTGCCAAGAAAGATTTCATCACTTTCATCACCGAAAATAAGGTCTCCGAGTTTTTCACTCATGCCATACTTGGTTACCATGTTCCTTGCTATCTTATTGGCCTGCCTCAAGTCTCCGTAAGAACCTGTACTGATTTCCCCAAGTACAATCTCTTCGGCGGCTTTCCCTCCAAGGGAAATTATAATTGATTCCATCAGTTGGGACTTGGTCCTGTACATCTTGTCTTCAGCAGGCTTATATGCCGTATAACCTCCAGCCATACCAGCAGGAATTATGGAAACCCTGTCAACCGTATCGGTGGTGGATACCGCCCTTACGGCAATTGCATGGCCTGCCTCATGGTATGCAGTCAGTCTCTTCTCCTTCTCGGTCATTATCCGGCTCTTCTTCTCGGGACCTATTACCACTTTGAAGGTAGCTTCCTTGATTTCCTCCATGGTAATACGGGTCTTGTTTTTGCGGGCAGTCAAAAGGGCCGCTTCGTTCAGAAGGTTTTCAAGATCCGCTCCGGTGAATCCCGGTGTGGTTTTTGCTATTTCGTCCAGCTTGACATCGTCCCCGAGAGGCTTGCCACGGGCGTGAACTTTAAGGATGGCTTCCCTTCCCCGTATGTCCGGAAGGCCAACCGTAATGCGCCTGTCAAACCTGCCCGGCCTAAGCAGCGCCGGGTCTAGAATATCCGGACGGTTGGTGGCTGCTAAAATAATGACTCCTTCATTTATTCCAAAGCCATCCATCTCAACAAGCAGCTGGTTCAGAGTCTGCTCTCTTTCATCATGGCCACCGCCGAGGCCTGCACCTCTGTGCCGTCCCACTGCATCAATTTCATCTATGAAAACAATGCATGGAGCATTTTTCTTCGCCTGATCAAACAAATCCCTGACACGGGAAGCTCCCACACCTACAAACATTTCAACAAAGTCAGAACCGCTTATGCTGAAAAAGGGCACCCCGGCTTCACCGGAAACTGCTCTTGCAAGAAGGGTCTTACCAGTTCCCGGAGGTCCCACAAGCAAAACACCCTTGGGAATTCTGGCTCCGACTTCAATAAACTTTTTAGGTTGCTTCAGAAATTCCACAATCTCCTGCAGTTCTTCCTTTTCTTCATCTACGCCGTCAACATCGTCAAATGTAACTTTTCTCTTGTCGTCGGAACTCATTTTAGCCCTGCTTTTGCCAAAGGACATAACCCGGCTTCCGCCTCCCCCCTGGGACTGCTGCAGGAAAAACACCCAGAAAAGAACAAACAGCCCTACAAACAGCAAAGTAGGCAGTATGGAAAACCACCATGGCGGCGAATAAGGTTCCACTGCCACAACGGTCAACTCATTATTCAGTATTGGTTCATATACAACTTCATGAAAAGCATCTATAGAAGGAATAATAACAATATACTTGTTAAACCTTGTATTGGGCAGCGGTGTAATCAGTGTAACCGTAGCTCTTTGTCCTTCCAGAATTACTTCTTTGACATTTTTGTTTTGAATTTGATTGAGCAGCTCCGAATAACCCATTTGAGACGGGCTGTCCGGATTCCCAAACAACGCCAGCATCGCTAAAATTATAACGAACACAACTATATAAAAACTAATGCCCTTAAAATACTTCAAATATCTCCCTCCTATTTAACACTGTGCTGCCTATTGTCCATAATATATTCAAATCCTGTTTAATGCAGTACTGCCGGATACCCGGAATATTTAGAATTTGTCAGCGCAGTACCGCCTGATATCTGGAATATATTCAAAATCAAATTATGAGCCAGCATTATAAATACAAATCATTGATATAATATTAACATATACAATATTAGCATATACAATTATAAAACACAACAAACTATGGCAAACTCTGACTTTATCCCGGCAATATTGCATGTATTGCCCTCATGCCCAATCCGGCAGGTTTACGTGTATGCCGCCACCATATAAAACGAGCTTTTTCCCGGCAGGATACGTGTGTCGCCTTTCCCGGCAAAACTCAACCCGGCAGTTTCCGTGTCAAAAAACTGCTTACCCTTCGGGATCCAAAATGCATACGTCGGGAAGATTCCGGTATCTTTCACCATAGTCAAGCCCATAACCTATTACAAATTCGTCCGGAATTTCTATGCCTTTATAATCAACTGCAATATCAACCTTCCTTCTTGAAGGCTTGTCGAGTGCACTGCAAATCTTTACGCTCAAAGGTCCCCGGGCCATGAGAAGTTCCTTAAGGTATTTTAGGGTCAATCCGGTATCAATGATATCCTCCACAATCAAAACATGTTTTCCGGCTATATCAACGTCCAGGTCCTTTATAATTTTAACCACTCCTGAAGATTTTGTTGAGCTTCCGTAGCTGGATACCGACATAAACTCTACAATTACCGGAATTTTTATTTCCCTTATCAAATCTGCCAGGAATACAAAGCCGCCTTTCAATACGCCGACCATAATGAGTTCCTTGCCTTTATAATCCCCGGTTATCCTTTCTCCCAGGGATCTCACCATATTCTGTATCGTTTCTTTGTCGATCAGTACACTCTTAATGCTTGACATTGTTTTCCTCCGTTAATCTCTGTAATCAAAATTTTTATATGGATAAGCTTAATTTGCCTTTGTATTCCAACACCAATATATTTTTAGTATTTTCACTTACTTTAAATTTATCACTTATTCTTTGCCCTATAACCCAAATAATTTCGTTTCCTGATGCAATGAGGGGAATCCTGTCCCGGACCTCACGGGGAATTTTTTTATCTATAAAATAATCCTTCAGCTTTTTTGTCCCCGGAGACTTGAAGGCTTTGAACAAATCCCCGTTTTCCCTTGTCCTTATATATATTCCTCCATTTATTTTATCGTAATCAAATAATTGCTTCAGCGAGGTCTGGCTGTCAGGCTTTAATTTTTGAATGCATGTGACATCCCGCAAAATTTCCGCTTTTAAAATACCGCTGCCGTTGTTTATATAAGTTACACCCGGGATTTCAACCTGATGACAAAACTTTATTCCCCGGGCGGGATTCTCAATATATAGAACTATGCTGTCGTAGGATTTTTCCGCTCGTATTCCATTTGGAAGATGGAGCACAGAACCGGTGCTGCCAGCAAGAGCAAGATTAATCACATCCTCCACGTGGTCAATTCCCACATCCCTGACATCGCCTTTCAATTCTCTTATTCCGATACGGATAATCCTGCGTTGTATAGCTTTATGGTATTCTTCAAGTTTGGGAATGTCAAGAACAACCCTTTCCCCGTTTTTTACCCTGAGGCACTCTGAAAACAGTTTAAGGGAAAAATCCTCAATAAAATCATTATCTTCCCTTACTATTTGTGCCATCTTTTGCAATGTAAAAATTATATCAACACCAAAAGTATTGTCAATCTCCGGTATTATCTTCAGCCTGACTTTATTGCGGGTATAAACGTCCGTAAGATTTGAGCTGTCTATCCTGGGATTAAGCTTATTTTCCACACAATATTCTTCAATCTCATTCCTTCTTACATCAAGAAGGGGGCGGACAACCCTTCCCCGCCTGTAGGGAATTCCCTTCAACCCATGAAGTCCGGTTCCCCGGATAATATTCATCAGTACTGTCTCCGCCTGGTCATTCATGTTGTGCGCCACGGCTATTGCCTGGGCATCATGTTCATCAGCCGCCTTTTCCATTTCGCCATATCTTGCATGTCTTCCCGCCACCTCCAGGGAAACCCCTGCATTTTTTGAAGCTTCGTTTATATCAATCCTTTTTACTGTGAGGGGTACATCCATCCTGGAGCAGAATTCCACCACAAACTCCTCATCTTTAAGGGATTCGTCGCCTCTTAGCATATGATTTACATGCACTGCATGAAGGGTTATGTTCAATTTGGAAGATAAAGTTTTAAGCACATGAAGCAGGCATACGGAATCAGGGCCTCCTGAAATTCCGACAATAACCTTCTGCCCCGGAAGAATCAGACCGTGTTTTTCAATTGTTCTTTCAACAGTTTCAACCACCATATCAAAACTTCCGCATAAAGTTTATTAGCCTTGCTCGCTCCGGTAACTTTTCATACCAAACTTGGTATACTGGGGTATCCATACCAATTCAAAGGTTCCCGTGGAACCGTTTCTGTGCTTTGCGATATTAACCTCGATAATATTCTTCTTCTCCGTATCTTCATTATAATAATCGTCACGATATAAAAACATAACTATGTCTGCGTCCTGCTCAATTGCCCCCGAATCCCTGAGGTCGCTTAAAATAGGCCTTTTATCCGACCTTGACTCAACACTTCGGCTAAGCTGCGACAAGGCTACAACAGGTATGTTCAGTTCTTTGGCAAGTATCTTTAGCTGTCTTGAAATATCCGATATTTCCTGCTGCCGGTTTTCCTTGTTCCTGCCTTGTATAAGCTGCAGATAATCTATGATGACAAGTCCTATTTTCTTTTCCAGTTTCAGTCTTCTTGCCTTTGACCTTATATCCATAATCGAAGAGCCTGCCGTGTCGTCTATATATATAGGCGCTTCTGAGAGAGGTCCCAGGGTCTGTCCGATTTTTTGCCAGTCTTCTTCACTGAGCCTGCCGGTTCTGAGCTTATGGCTGTCTACCATTGCCTCACTGCAAAGTATCCTGTTGACAAGCTGCTCCTTTGACATTTCAAGGTTGAAAACCGCTACAGGGATTCGTGCCCGGATGCCAACATACTGTGCAATATTCAGGGCAAAGGCAGTTTTTCCTACGGAAGGCCTTGCCGCTATCAAAATAAAATCCGAATTTTGCAAACCGGCCGTTATGCGGTCCAATTCGGAAAAACCGGTTGGCACCCCGGTTATCTCATTATCTCTGCCATAAAGTTCTTCCAGCCTGTTGAAGGTTTCCACCAGCACATCCTTTATGTGCGTAAAACCTTTCATGGCCCTGTTCTGCAGTATTCCAAATATACCCTGCTCCGCCCTGTCCAAAATTACGGCAACCTCTTCCCGGGCTTCGTAACTCATATTTATTATTTCCGAGGATGTGGAAATCAATTTTCGAAGAATTGATTTTTCCTGGACAATTTCAACATAATACTTGATATTTGCAGTTGTGGGAACCATTGATGCAATGTTTGACAGGTAGGCAAGGCCTCCTGTTGCCTCCAGGGTTCCCCTGGACTTCAGTTTATCCGCCACGGTAATAAGGTCAACCGGTTCGCCCTTTTCGGACAATTCCTGTATGGCATCAAAAATTTCCTTATGGTCTTCCCTATAAAAATCTTCACTTTTTAAGTGTTCCATGACTACAGGAATAACTTCCCTGTCCAGAAGCATGGAACCTAAAACAGACTGTTCAGCTTCTGTATTTTGCGGAGGAATTCTATCGAATACCGCCATAATGAAAACAACCCCCAGGCATATAATTCATGCTCTATTCTTCTACAACATTGACCTTGAGTTTAGGATGGATGTTGCTTAAAAGTTTTATTTCAACTTCATAAGTTCCGAGAGATTTAATCGCTTCCGGTAAATTTATCTTCTTCTTATCCACATCAATGTTGAACTTGCTCTTCAACTTTTCTGCAATATCCTTTCCGGTAATTGCACCGAACAGTTTTCCGTTTTCCCCTGCCCTGGCGCTTATCACCAGTTCAACTTCCCTGATTCTTTCAGCAAGTTTTCTGGCTTTCTCAAGCTCCCGCTCATTCTTCATTTCTTCGGACTTCTTTTTTGCGTTCATCAAGCTTATATTTGCAGCATTGGCTTCAACCGCCAATCCCTTAGGCAACAGATAGTTTCTGGCATATCCGTCGCTTACCTCAACCAGGTCATCCGTCTTTCCAAGTCCTTTAACATCTTTCCTGAGAATAACTTTCATAAATAATTCACCCCCGCTTTTTAATGCCAGGCTTAAGTTGGCCTGCCTTAAATTTGTCAATTAACTACCTTTACTTTTGCATTTTAACCCTCAACTTTACATCCGGGTTACATTTTTAAATTGAAATTTCAAAGCTCCTCCTGCGTTTTTCACGCAACTTCACGATTAGCTTGCCTGCGTTTTTTTACAGCAAAACAACACAATCAACTTTCCTGCATATCAACCTCAACCCGCAGCCGTATGTTGTCAATACACATGGGAAAGGAGGTCAAAATGGTACAAACAAGCGCACCGTCGCAATTATTCGTTGTTAATCGACTCCATATAATCCATTATAGCATATTTTAGTTCTTTTTTTGCATCCTCAACCGATATTCCTTTTATTTGGGCCCCTGCCTCTGTAAGATGCCCTCCTCCACCAAGTTTTTCAAGTATAACCTGAACGTTGATGTCTCCGAGGGAACGTCCGCTGATTGCCACTTCGTTGTTTTCCTGGCTGATTACAAAAGCCGCCACGACACCTGACAGGGTTAAAAGTTCATCGGCTGCCTGGGCTGAAATGAATTGGGGATGTTTTACATTTGGCGGGCAAATGGAAATAGCAATGCTGTCACTGATTAATTCAGCGTTCTTCACAATATTTGACCTGTTTATATAAGTCTCAATATCATTCTGGAACAATTGCTTGACCGAAACGGTATCAACTCCCTGACGCCGCAGATAAGCCGCTGCCTCAAAAGTCCTTACTCCGGTCTTGAAAGTGAAATTCTTTGTGTCAAGTATGATACCGGCATACAGCCCCTCCGCTTCAATGGGATTTATTTTGAGCTTGTCATCAACATACTGCAAAATTTCGGTTACCAGTTCACTGGCAGAGGAAGCGTATGTCTCCGTATATGAAAGAACGGTGTTTTTTATGAAATCAGCTCCGCGCCGGTGATGGTCGATTACAACCACCCGGTCGATATGATTCAGGAGGGCCGGGCTTTCGGTAAACGCAGGACGGTAAGTATCCACCACAACCAGCAGCGTTTTTTTGTCTATCATATCCAATGCTTCCTTTGTGCCTATGAAAATCCCGACATGGTCCTCGCTGCTGCTAATTTTTCTAATCATCTTGTCAATTGCAGGGTTGGACTCGTTCATCACAATATGGGCCTGTTTGTTTCTGCCGCGGACAATTGCATATATCCCCAGGGAAGCCCCAAGAGAGTCTATGTCGCCGTGGACGTGACCCATTATTAGAATTGATGAGGATTCGTCGATCAACTCCCTTAACGCATGGGCAATCACCCGGGCTTTGACCTTTGTCCTCTTTTCCACCTCTCTGGTCTTTCCGCCATAAAAGCTGATGTTTTCTCCATCCTTGATTACAACCTGGTCCCCGCCGCGGCCAAGGGCAATATCCAGGGATGCCCCCGCATACTGGAAATTCTCAGATAGAGTTTTACCGTTGAACCCTATTCCGATACTCAATGTCACCAATATGTGGTTTCCAAGGTTGACCTCCTTAACCGAATCCAGAATGTCAAACTTTTTTTCTTCAAGAACTTTAAGGTATTTATGTTCAAATATTAAAACGTATTTGTCTCTTTCTATCTTCTTAAGGAGACCTCCTGTGAAACTGAACCAGGAAGCAAGCTTCTTTTCTATTTCAGCAAGCATCTGGGGCCTGTCCGTCTCCTCAGTACTTTGCATAAGGTCGTCATAATTATCAATTACAACAACACCGCAAACTATTCTTTCTTCATCATACTTCTCCTGCAATTTTATAAGCTCGGTATTATCTATCAAATATATGAGTACAATATACTTATAGATATTGTTTTTTTCATCCACTTTGACGAAATTGCCAAGAGCCGTGTAGCTCCGCCCGCTAATGACAACATCCTTTGAAAATCCCTGATTATTTTCATTTGTATTATCTAAAAAATCACCTGGATGGAGAGCACTTGCAAACTCTCCTATTTTTCTTTCCAGAAGGTCTGCATTGTCAAAAACAGCCCTGAAGGACGAGTTGTACCATATAATTGTCCCGTCCAGTTCCATTATGACAAGGGGCATTGGGAAATTGAGCAAAGTATCCTTTGCTGCTGTATCAGTGTTAAATGTCAGATTTTCTATATAACGGGTAATTTCCTTTTGTCGCAGGTAATTGGTTCTAAGGTAATGATAAATAAGAAAAATAAAAAGCAAAGACCCCGGAACTGCAACTCTCCATTCGAGCAATGCAATAACCACTAAAAAAATAAATATTATCCATAAATAAAATTGTGCTCTTGGTATAAAAATATGAGGAAATTTTTTATTTTCCATCAGCGGAATAACCACCTTAAATATTCAAATGATAATCCGGGATTCTCCCACCACATTATATTCTTCCCTGTTTATTCTTCTTTTCTCGCCCTGGAAAGATTTAAATGCCTTGAAAGCTCAGAGAGGTCGCCATAATATTTTTCGGCATTGCTGCCTTCTATTAGACCCAGTTTTATTTTGTTTTCAATTTTAGCTTCTATCGAACTGTAGCTTATTCCCAGACGCCGGCCAAGCAGATAACATATAAGTATAATGTTTGAAAGCGTCTCTGAAACCGTCTCATGTATCTCCTGCTTCATTCCGTTTGCAAGCACTTTGAAAAGGTTGGCCACATCGGTCAAAAGCTCGCTTTTCAGCCATTCAATAATTTTAATGTTCCTTGTAATATCTATTTCCCTATCAAAATTTGCCATAAAGGTCCCCACCGTTTTTAATGATTGCAATACAGTCCTCTCAATCGGGTCTGGCAGCCATGTCAGGATTTGATGATTACTATGCAGTTCCGGAACGTTGCCAAGTCACGTGCATATATTCTGATAGTAATAATGGTACCAATATAGTTTTCTTTCGTCACATTTGCCAGATATCAATCATTATATCATTAATACGGTGTTACTGTGTAATTTCCCGGGATCCCGCCATAGGATACGAACCTAAAAATTTGTAAAAGGATGTTTTTCTTTTCACCATGGTGAGGGCATCCCTCAAATCCTCATCAAGCCTGTGCCCCATAAGGTCAACAAAGAAAATATACTTCCCCAGCTTGTTTCTTGTGGGTCTTGACTCTATCCGGGTCATGTTGATGTCCCAAAGGTTGAATATGTTTAAAATCCTATACAAGCTTCCCGGCTTGTCTTCTTCCATGGAAAAGGCAATGGAGGATTTATCCCTGCCTGTCCGCTCTCCGTCGGTTTTGGAGACAACAATAAAACGTGTTTCATTTGTATCCGTGTCCTGTATGCTGTGCTCCAACACCTTAAGCCCATATACATCGGCAAGGCTTGCTGAGCCTATAACAGCACATTTTGCACCTGAACGGGCGGCTTCCAGAGCTGCTCCGGCGGTGCTTTGGGTTGCTTTCAGCATTATACCGGGAAAATGTTTATCGATATATTTCCTGCATTGCCCCAAAGCCTGTGGATGCGACAGAATACATTCAATATCCGAAAGCCCGACCCCCTCGGGGACTAAAAGGTTTTGCGCTACTTTAAGCACTATTTCTGCTTTAATCTTCAAATCAACCTCATAGGCCAGCATGTCAAGGGTGTTGCTTATAATGCTACCGCCTTCAATGGAGTTTTCAATAGGTACAATTGCTTCGTCAATTTCATTATTGTTCACAGAAACAAGCATGTCCGCAATCGTACCAAAGTCGCATTCAACATATTCGCTTCTGCTTTTGGTATAGCCTCTCAAAGCTTCATGGGTGAAAGTGCCTTTAGGACCTAAAAAGCCTATTTTTATCATATTGCTCCTTTTTCAAATCATAATAGGATTGGTGTCTGCAAAAAGCTGTTGCTACAAAATATCCCACCTGTCGGCAAATTATATCAGGTTTCTTGCTTAAGTCTTCATAAAAGAATGTTGTCAAGAGACTTGCCTTTAATGTTATTGGAAGGATTACAACAAGGGAGCTTCCTCATATATGACAAAACACATATGATACGGCTCCCTGCCAAATTAGTCAGCTGTGTATGGTAATAAAGCAATGTGTCTCGCTCTCTTTATAGCTTGAGTCAATTGTCTTTGATGCTTTGCACAGTTTCCGGAAATCCTTCTGGGAAGTATTTTACCTCTTTCGGAGATATACTTCTTTATTTTAGCAACTTCCTTATAGTCGATATCCTCTATTTTATCTACACAAAAAGCACAAACTTTTTTCCGCGCACGCCTTACCGCCTGTGGGCCGGTCTTCTTGTCGGCCTTGTCATTTCTCTCCCTTTTGTTTGTCGCCATTTACAAAACCTCCTTTCTTACTTGCCTAAAATGGCAACTTTTCACTTTCAACAATTTCGAAACCGTTAACCTGTTCATTAAGTTCGTTTACAAAATATCCTTCGAATTTGGGAACCTGATCCTTCTGGCTGTCCGCCATGTATATCTCTTCCGCCAAAACCTGTGTCGCAGAATGATGTTTTCCTTCCTTGTCATTCCAACTGCGTGTCCGAATGCTTCCCCACACAAGTATCCGGCTCCCCTTTTGGGTGTATTTTTGCAGGAATTCGGCTTGCTTTCCCAAGGCCACCGCAGAAATAAAGTCAGCTTCACTCTTTTCACCCTGCCGTGCCGCTTTTCTGTTTACGGCAATGGTAAAACTGGAATAAGCATTGTTTTCCCTGGTATAACGAAGCTCCGGGGTTTTCGTAAGCCGTCCCAATAATACAACCCTATTCATCCAATCACCTTATTTGTCCTTTTTGACGATCAGATATTTTAAAATACCGTCGGTTATTTTGAATACTCTTTCAAGCTCATTGGGGAAATCCGGTTCAGCTTCGAAGTTTGCAAGAAAATAATAACCTTCGCTCTGTTTGTTTATGGGATATGCAAATCTTCTCTTGCCCCATTCGTCTAATCCTTCAAGCTTTGCGGATGTTTCAAGAAGATTCTTGATTTTTTCGATTAAAGATTTAACTGACTCTTCATCAAGCGTGCTGTCAATAATGAACATCGCTTCATATTTATTCAACGTTCTTCACCTCCTCCCGGACTAACGGCCCTGCAACTTATGTGCAGAGCAAGGATAACAATAAAATATTTTACCACATAGTTTGGGACTGTACAAGGGGTTTTTATTTTTCCAACATTTTCTTTATTGTATATTCAAAATGCTATATAATCTTTATTAATGTGGCCAACATTACGTTTAAAATGTATACATGTGCAAAAAGTCCGGCTTTTCTTCCGGTTAAGAAGAATTCCCGGTTTATTTTTAATTCATACTGCTATAATATCATACAATCATTAATTGGAGGTATAAAATGCTTTATCCATTAAAATTTGAACCGGTATTCAAGGATTATATATGGGGAGGACGGAATCTCCTCAAGTTGAATAAAAAGCTTCCGGAGGGCAAGGTTGCTGAAAGCTGGGAAGTTTCAAGCCACCCTGACGGCATAAGCAAAATAGCAAACGGGGAATATGCAGGAATGTTTTTTACCGACGTTATAGAAAAGGAAGGCAGAAAACTTCTGGGAACTGCTCTTTCCGATGAAGCTGTCACAAAGTTCCCGCTCCTTGTCAAGTTCATCGATGCCAATGATAATTTGTCCGTTCAGGTGCATCCTGATGAAAATTATGTAAGGAAAAACAACAGCGACCTTTATGGCAAAAATGAAATGTGGTATATAATTTCAGCCGAACCTGGTGCCAGGCTGGTCTACGGGTTAAAACCCGGAACCACGAAGTCGGATTTCGAAAAAGCCGTTGCCAATAAAAAAATTGAGGAATTGCTGAATTACATTGATGTTAAACCCGGGGATGCCATAAACATTCCAACAGGGCTGGTGCATGCAATAGGGAAGGGAATTCTGCTGGCGGAGATTCAGCAAAACTCAAATTCAACATTCAGGGTATATGACTATGACCGGGTTGATGCCAAAGGCAACCCAAGGCCATTGCATATAAGAGAAGCTCTTGAAGTAATGGATTTTAGCCTTCATGTTACCGGTGAATCTGTTGTAAACAGCAGTTACCATGGCCAGGAGGAAGCAAGGTTGTGCATACCTCTTGTTTCCAATGATTTTTTCACAGTAGAACACATTTCTGTAAAAGGCAATTCCTGCGATTCAACCGACGGTTCAAAATTTTTCATATACATAACAATTGCCGGAGCGGGTAAAATAAAATACGGCCACGGAACAATATCTGCAATTCCCGGTGATTCATTTTTAATACCGGCCGCCCTTGGAAAATTCGAATTTGAGGGAAACCTGACTATGCTCAAAGCATACGTATAGGCTGACCAGGGGAGCCAGGGGGGCGGTTCTGTGCCTCATGATGGGGTCAAGGGGACAGTTCTTGTGGTCATTGGATGGAACCAAGGGGAACCAGGGGGACGGTTCTTGTGGTCCCTGTAAGTACACCGCCAAAACAAGACAGGAGACAGACAGTTCTGTGCCTCATTATAATCCGGAGGCATGAAACCGCCTCCTGTCGCAAATCCCAAGCCGGTGACCACAAGAACAACCATGAAAGAGAGCTTTCACAGCAAAATATATGAAAGTATTTCAACTTTCACATTAACCGTCCCCCTGGTTCCACTACCCGTGATACAGGAAGGGGCAACTTGATGAACAGGACAGCACCCAAAAGCCAAAGCTATAAAATCAGGAAGCTGATTAAACAAATTGACGCTGCGCAAAATAGTATCATATCAGATTACGACCTGTATCTTTTCAACGAGGGAAACCACCACAGGATATATGAAAGGCTGGGCGCCCATATTGTTGAATTTGACGGCGTCCGGGGTGCCTTCTTTGCTGTTTGGGCCCCCAACGCCCAAAGTGTCAGTGTGGTGGGAAGTTTCAACAACTGGGACGGAAGGGTTCATCCCATGAAATTAAGGGGAGGCTCCGGTGTTTGGGAAACTTTTGTGCCCCATGTAACCGAAGGCGCATTATACAAATACGAAATAAAAACCCCTTCAGGGGAGCTTTATATTAAAGCGGACCCTTATGCCTTTTACTCTGAACATAGCCCCGCCACCGCTTCCATAGTCTACAACCCGGGTGAGTTCCACTGGAATGACCAGTCTTGGATGGAAAAGCGGAGCAATGGCTTTTTCAACAAACCTGTTTCCATATATGAGGTCCATTTAGGCTCCTGGGCTACTGTCCCGGAAGAAGGCCACAGGCCGTTGACCTATATTGAGCTGGCTGACAAGCTTGTTGATTATGTAAAAAAAATGGGCTTTACGCATATTGAAGTGCTTCCGGTGGCTGAGCATCCTTTTGGCGGCTCATGGGGTTACCAGATTACAGGATACTATTCTGTTACAAGCAGGTACGGAAAACCTGAAGATTTCATGTACTTCGTGGACAAGTGCCATCAAAATGATATTGGTGTCATAATCGATTGGGTTCCTGCACATTTTCCCAAAGACGGCCATGGCCTTGCAAGGTTTGACGGCACTGCTCTTTATGAGCACCTGGACCCCCGGCAGGGGGAGCATCCTGATTGGGGAACCCATATTTTCAATTATGGCAGGCACGAGGTGCGAAATTTCCTTATCGCCAATGCTCTTTTTTGGTTTGAAAAATACCACATTGATGGCCTGAGGGTTGATGCCGTCGCATCCATGCTCTATCTTGACTATGCCAAAAAAGAAGGGGAATGGGTACCCAACAAATGGGGCGGAAAAGAAAATGTAGAAGCCATTGAATTTATGCGCCGGCTAAACTCTACGGTCTTCAAATACTTCCCGGGAGTTATGATGATAGCCGAAGAATCAACTTCATGGGCAATGGTTACAAGCCCGGTATATACAGGCGGGCTTGGTTTTTCTTTCAAGTGGAATATGGGCTGGATGAACGATTTTTTGAGGTACATCGGCATGGACCCGATTTACCGGAAATATCATCACAACAATATTACCTTTTCAATGATGTACCACTATTCTGAAAACTTTATACTACCCCTTTCCCATGATGAAGTTGTCCACGGCAAGGGCTCAATGATAAACAAAATGTTTGGCGACCTTTGGTGTAAATTTGCCGGACTCCGGGTCTCCTACGGGTTTATGTACGGGCACCCGGGAAAAAAACTGCTGTTTATGGGAAATGAGTTTGGCCAGTTTAATGAGTGGAATTATAAGCAAAGCCTTGACTGGCATCTTCTTGAATTTGACCTCCATAAAAAACTTCGAAAGTTTGTACATGATTTAAACATGCTTTATAAAACTGAAAGATGCCTGTATGAACTGGACTACGATGTAAAAGGTTTTGAATGGCTCGACTGCAATGACAAGGACCACAGCATTGTCTCCTTCATTCGAAGGAGCAGGGAAGAGAAGGATTTTTTGGTTTTTGTGTGCAACTTTACGCCTGTGGCCCACAGCAATTACCGGATAGGTGTTCCTTATGATGTATTTTACCGGGAAATTTTAAACAGCGATTCTTATATTTACGGCGGAAGCAATATGGGCAACCTGGGTGGTGTCCACGCCGACAATTACCAGATTCACAACAGGCCCTATTCAATCTCACTGCAAATACCACCTTTGAGCATATTGGTTTTCAAGCCTGTGTATGCACCTGATTCTGCCTGCTGGTTTTGGGGTGCACCGGCTGTTTCCCTGGAGGTGTTTTAAATAACAGGTTACAACCTCCTTAGGTTTATTACTTACCGGGTGTTTTTCTCAT
>DUMO01000033.1 GCA_012839865.1 Clostridiaceae bacterium | reverse complement strand
TAGGAATGGCCACAAAACCATTCCAGCAGTAGAGGGGTTGGACACCCCGGAAGCGTACCGATGGAACAGTCATTGTTTCGTTGAGAACTCGAAGCTCGCCATTTCAATGGCGATGTAGTTCACAGAAGTTTGAATCATTGTCCTGGACTGCAGCAAATGAATCAAGATATTCTGATATAGTAGTTTAAAATAGTTTTGAGAAAAACCGGCAGACCAGGTGAAGTTTAAACAAGCTTTGCCTGCCTTTTGTTTCACCCGGTCTGTGCGTTTATTGCCACACCGTACGAAATCAACTCATTTCTTTTTCACAATTTAATACAAATCAGAGGTCTTGGATTCCAACATGGTAACAACATGGTAATCAAATGGTAATATCCTTTTTCACTGTTCGGCGCTGAATAAGTCTTTGTTTTTTGTACTGTACGCCATATATAATCAATATATATCTTTTGTTGCTACGATATCGACACCTGTTCCACAGATATCGTTTATGACAACATCATGGCATTTCACCGGAGAATTAACTGTAGTCTTCCGTATAATTTCCATGCATTCAAACAATTTATCTTTTGAAATCGGGTCTTTTGAGCGGACTGGAAGGAGGTCATCCTTCCTGTCGTTGATTTTTACCGTTGTGGTAAGTATTCTGACTGGATTTGTAAATTCGGAAGTTGCATACTCTTTACCCCGTTTACACATAGCTCCTTCTATGGACTGAATATTTTGGCCTTCTCCGGTGACGGTGATGTGGCAGCCCCTCGGGCATATGATACAAATTATTTCTTTTTTCATAGTAAGCCTCCTTGCTGACTTCACTTACTTTCATATATTTTGTTCATGATTTTTCATTACAGGCTTGTTGCCTTATCAAAAGCCTGGCAAAGTAGGTGTATTTTTTGAAGGCTGGTTGACAGAGCCGGATAAAATAATTCGATATTTTGCCAGACTCTTCCCTTATTTTTCAAGCCTGACTGTCAGAGTCAACTTCGAGGATCAAGTCATCACTTGCCAGTTTTGAAGTCTCAATCTCCATGCTGTTCATTTCACCTGGATTAACTCTGATTTCTTTTTGTTTTAAGATAATTTCACTGCCTGATTTTGCAACAAGTGTTACTTGCTTCATAGGTTTTTGCACCCTGAAATAAAGTCTTGCTTTTTCCTCGTCACCGCCAACTTTTATAAATTGGGGACAAATGTAACGAATGTTTACTCCGGGCACACATCTTACCAAACGTGTGTGAGCATTAAGATTTCCAGCTGCATACTTTGCAGCATATTTTCCTGCTATGGCACTTTCACTGGATACATTGTCCACCAGGTCGTTAACATGAACGACATTTCCACAGGCGAAAATGCCTTCGGCGGATGTCTGCATGTATTGGTCCACTGCCGGTCCGCTTGTTACCGGATCTATTTTTATTCCTGCTTTTTTTGTCAGTTCATTTTCAGGAATAAGTCCGACAGAGAACAGCACGGTATCACATTCTACAAATTCTTCCTTTTCGACAACAGGTTTCCTGTCCGGTCCGACAGGAGCGACATAAACACCTTCAACCCGCTTGTTGCCGACAATCTTTGTAATTGTGTGGGACAGCCTGAGAGGAATACCGAAGTCATCGAGGCACTGCACCTTGTTTCGTGTAAGTCCTGCCAGGTAATCCATCAATTCTACCACCATGACAACCCTGGCACCTTCCAGTGTCATGCGCCGGGCCATTATCATGCCGATATCACCTGAACCCAGGATGACAATCTTTTTGCCGACCATGATGTTTTGGCGGTTTAATAGCCGCTGGGCTGATCCGGCGGTATACAGCCCTGCTGGGCGTGTACCGGGTACCATAATATTTGCCCTTGTACGCTCCCTGCATCCCATGGCAAGTACGATACTGCCTGCTTTAATAAGAGTTAAACCGGTTTGGGAATTAACACAGGTTATTATTTTATTTTCAGCGTTTACCTCCAAAACCATGGTACTCAGTAAATACTCAACGCCGAGTTCTTTGGCTTTTTTGATAAAACGGCCGTAGTATTCAGGTCCTGTAAGTTCTTCGTTAAAAAGTTTAAGTCCAAATCCGGGGTGTATGCACTGTTGGAGTATTCCACCCAATGCATTGTCACGTTCAATAATGAGAACTTTTTGCGAGCCTTCTTCTTTTGCCGCTACAGCAGCAGATAATCCGGCCGGTCCACCACCGACTATGGCTACATCACAAAACATTTCAAATATGTTTTCCATTGTTAAGCCTCCATTTCACTTGTTTGTGCCGGACACCATGTATGAGCCCGGATTGTTTTTGTTGACGCTTTCAACAGGAATATTCAACTCTCTTGATAGAATTTCTATCACCTTCGGACCGCAAAATCCCCCCTGGCAACGTCCCATTCCGGCACGCACGCGGCGCTTTACCGCGTCTATGCTTTTTGCTCCCAGGGGTCTGTGTATGGCATCAAGAATTTCTGCTTCTGTGATGGTTTCACAACGGCATATAATGTTTCCATAAAGGGGATTTTTCTTTACCAGAGCAGCCTGCTCGTTTATCGGAAGCTCGTGGAAAACCACAATTCCTTTTCTTCTGGGAATGAAATTCTCTTTCAAGTTTAATTTGGCACCGCTCCAAAGCATCTGGCGCACTACATATTTAGCCATTGCAACCGAGAGGGTCAGTCCTGTTGAACGCACACCTGACAAGTTGATATAGCCATAAAGATCGTCATACATGTCAAAATGAAGTCCCTCGGGGTTGCGGTTGGGACGAAGGCCGCAATACTGGGTGATTGTGTCGCGAATGCATACATTGGGAACAAGTTTTCTTACATCCTGTTCAATGGATGCAAGTCCTTCATATGTAACAGACTTGTCTTCCTTGTCCGGAATGTCTTCTGCTGTCGGCCCGATAAGCATGTTGCCGTGGATAGTGGGACACATCAGCTTGCCTTTTGTAACTTTGGTGGGAATGGGCAGTACGATATGGTTGACCTTGCAGGAAGTGTTTTTGTCCAGAATGAAGAACTGTCCTTTCCTTGGCACAACCTTGTAATCAGCTTTTCCAACCATTGCAGCGATCTCATCACAGTAAAGGCCTGCCGAGTTTATAACATATGTAGTTGAAATTTCACCCTTTGCAGTTAACACGGATTTTATCCTGCCGTTTTCTACGTTTATGCCTGTTACCTTTGCTCCAGGCAAAAAGTGTACACCGTTTTCACAGGCGTTTTCCGCCAGAGCCTGACACAGGATGAAGGGGTCTATTATGCTTTCTCTTGGTATGAACAGCCCTCCTTTTACCTCCGGATTAAGATTGGGCTCCATTTCCAGAAGCTCGGCAGCTGACTTGTATTCAACATCATAAACATGATTTTTAAAAGCTTTTTCCATAATTGCGGGCAATTGTTCGAACTGTTCCAGGGTGATGGCAGGGAGTATGGCGCCTATACGGCGAAACGGTACATCAAGTTCTTTTGCCAGCCGGTCATACATCGGATTGGCAGCAACTACAAGCTGAGACTCCAGTGTACCGGGGGCTGCATCGTAACCTGTGTGGATAATCGCACTGTTTGATTTTGAAGCATCTCCGCCTATGTCTTCGTTTTTGTCAACAACAATTACGTCTATTTCATATTTGGACAGCTCCCGGGCAATTGCACAGCCTACCGCTCCTGCTCCAATTATAACAACATCGGTTTTTATCATTATGTCTGGCTCCTTTCGTAGTTTGATGTATGCTTGGGTTCATGCTAAATATCCAAAAAGAATATTGTTGAACTTTGACTGCAATATTTACCGTCAGATTTTTTATTTTTGTAATATATTGCATAGATAGCCGGTTCAGTTTGCTTTTTGGAGAATATTCACCTCATAAAACAACTATAGCACTTCCACACAAAACAGTCAAGATATTTGCAAAAGTCCACAAAACCTTGTCATTATTTTCGGTTGAAGTTCGTGAAGCGGGTGAAAAATGAAATTAGAAATGCCGGAAGAAGCATCACAGGGAAAAAATGCAAGAATATCGGTGAGGTAGTTGTACCAGCCTGTCAATTAGCAAACTATTGATGTGAAAAAAACTAATAGTTGTGCTTACCTGTCTGACTGTTAAATATTGAGGTAAAATGAAAAGTTGGATCTTTATTCAGATTTGCATTGAATAACCTTAAGGCCGGTTTTTTCAAAGAATTCAATATCTTTTTGGGAAGCGGAAGTGTCGGTAATAAGGATATTAATGTCTTCGCATTTGCAAATTTTATTCATGGCTTTAACACCAAATTTGCTGCTGTCAGCCAGAGCAATGACATTCTGTGCATTGGCAATCATTTGCCTGCGCAAATTGGCTTCATTTATATTGAAATCTGTTATCCAGCCGTCGGGTGTAATTCCTCCGACGCCTATAAAAGCCTTGTCAGCGTTGAAACGCTGCAGGTTTTCCTCTGCTAAAAATCCTGAGGTTGAAAACTCGTTGGGACGCACTACACCTCCAAGCATGATTACAGTAATTCCGGGGGATTCTGATAATAACATTGAAACTTTTAAAGAATTGGTCAGGACCGTAACAGAACGGTTTTCCTTTATGCATTTTGCCAATTCAAGTATGGTGGTGCCTACATCAAGAAACAGCGTATCACCGTTCTGGATGAATTCCAGAGCTGCCTGGGCAATGGCTTTTTTTTCATTGAGGTGTTCCACCTCACGCTTGTAAAAATCCGGCTCTGTGCCGTAGGAGGTTCGAAGTACAGCGCCACCGTATACACGGTTTAGATAACCTTCCTTTTCAAGAGATTCAAGGTCCCGGCGAACGGTTTCAATGGATATGTTGAACATTTCCATCAGTTCATTTACCTTAATTACTTTTTTTTCCTTTATTAGATCAATAATTTTTCTTCTTCGCTCCTGAAGCATTTTATCCTCCTGGTAAGAAAGGATTTTTAATTTTAAGGTTTGAAATTGATTGCCGGAACAAACTAAATGCCAGATCCCTAAGGGATACTGACAGTATAAAAAAAGATGTTAAATGTTTTCATCCACATCGGCCAGAATAACTTCAATATTATATTTTGTTAATTCTGATAATTGTTGTTCACTGATTCTGTTATCTACAACAATTTTATCTATAAGTTCAAGGGGACAAGCCTTATAACGTGCATTGCGCCCAAACTTGCCGCTGTCCGCTATAAGAATGGTTTCAGCTGAATGGGCGGCAATTTTATGCCTATTGAGGGTTTCGCCATAATCGGTAATACCGTCTGTGAAAGTGATGCCGCCGCAGGAGAAGAAAGCCTTATCGACAAAATAACGGTCAAACATCATTTCAGTATCCTGGCTGTATACGCACTGCTCATCATTTTTTACGTCACCGCCCAGCATGATAATGTTGACGTCGGTTCTGATAAGTTCATCCACTACGGCCAGTGAGGAGGTAATTACCGTCAGATTTTTGTGTTTTTTCAAATTCCGGGCCATTTCCAATACGGTGCTTCCGGTGTCCAATAATATGGTTTCGCCGTTTTTCACCAAGGTAGCGGCTTTTTTCCCGATAGCAACCTTTTCCGCATGGCTGAGGCTGGCATTGGAACTGTACAGAGAGTTTTCCCCACGGCCATTGCTGACCAGTATTGCACCACCGTGTATCCTTTTGACAAGATTCTGCTCCTGCAGTGTTTCCAGGTCCCTGCGGGCAGTTTCCTGTGAAACGTCAAAAGCTTCAGCAATTTCGCGAATACGTATCACATTGTTTTCCTTTAGTATTTCAAGTATACGGGAATGCCGTTCTTTGGCCGTCATTGGGGCACCTCATTTGCAATATTTTGTAAAAAGTATATCATAAATTCGCCATTATAACAAGAAATTATACATACAACTATGTTTTTCAAATGCAGCAATGGCTGAAAGAGCATTTCACATGGATGAAATGCCTGTTTCTTTCCTGAAACTGGTGTAATTTAATTTTTCACATGGTATAATATGATTGCCTGACGCAGAAAGATTGCAACAGCTTATTGCAATTACATATGAGACAAGCGTACATGGCAGCTTTTGTTTGTTTTCAGGAGCTGATAAATTTAAAGACAGGGGGTCCAAAATGTTAATAAAAAACGCAAAGATACTTACAATGGCCGGACGGACTATTGAAAATGGTTATTTGATAATAGGCAACGGCAAAATAGTTGAGATAGGTTCCATGGATGAGATTCCCATGGGCGGTTTCGGTGAGGAAATTGATGCAAAGGGAAGCTTTGTTCTGCCCGGATTTATAGATGCCCATTGCCATGTCGGAATGTGGGAGGACGGTGTCGGGTTTGAGGGGATTGACGGAAATGAAATGACGGATCCGGTTACACCCCAGCTCAGGGCAATTGACGCAATATATCATGCCGACAGGGCTTTTGTGGAGGCAAGGGAGGGCGGTGTGACAACAGTAGTCACAGGTCCCGGAAGCGCCAATGTTTTGGGCGGACAATTTGCCGCAGTTAAAACATACGGCAGAAGTGTAGACGAAATGGTTGTCAAGGAACCTATTGCCATGAAGGCTGCCTTTGGTGAAAATCCAAAGCGTGTATATAACAGCAAGAGCAAAATGCCCATGACTCGTATGGCCACGGCGGCAATGCTCAGGGAAACGCTGATAAAAGCAAAAAATTATAAAACTGCCATTGACAATTACAATAGGGACAGTGAAAAAAATAAGAAACCTGAATTTGACTTTAAACTGGATTCCCTTTTAGGTGTGGTTTCCGGAGATGTAATAATGAAAGCCCATGCACACAGGGCGGATGATATTTTAACTGCAATCCGTATTGCAAAGGAATTCGGAATCAGAATAACTCTGGACCACTGCACTGAAGGTTATCTCATAAAAGATATCCTGGCAGAGGAAGGTTATCCTGCAATACTTGGTCCGCTTCTTTCCGACAGGTCCAAAATTGAGCTTAAAAATGCTGATTTGAAAGGCCCCGGCATTCTTTCAAAAGCCGGAGTCAGGGTTGCAATTATGACCGATCATCCTGTTATTCCGGTGCAATATCTCTGCCTGAGTGCTGCCATGGCTGCAAAGGCGGGCATGGATGAGGAAGAGGCATTAAAGGCAATTACCATAAATGCTGCGCAGATAACCGGAATCGACAACCGGGTGGGAAGCATTGAATGCGGAAAAGATGCAGATGTTGTTATTTTTAACACTCATCCTTTTGATCTTAAAGCAAAAGTGTTATATACAATAATTAGTGGGAAAATTATATATAAAGCTGATGTGTGACAGGATTTTTCCAGGCAAAGCAGCTTAAAACTTAAAATACAATAAAAAATGCGGTGTACACAGGACAACATTTGGAGACTGGGATGAAAAAAGTTTTAAAACAAATTATATCAAATTCTGAAGAAGAAACAAAAAATGCAGGCAGATGGCTTGGCAGACTTTTAAAGCCCGGAGACGTCATCTGCCTTGTAGGTGAACTTGGAACCGGAAAGACAGCCTTTACAAAAGGAATAGCCGAAGCCCTGGGCATTCAGGAAATAATTACAAGTCCTACATTTACTATTGTTAATGAATACAAAGGTGGCAGCAAGCTGCATCACTTTGATGTATACAGGGTAAATGATCCTGATGAGCTGTATAATATCGGATTTGAAGAATATGTTTATAGTGATGCGGTTGTAGTAATTGAATGGGCTGACCTTATTTCAGACATTATACCAGATGAGCGCATATGGATTACTTTTTCAAGGGATGCCCAGGGGGAGAATGGGAGGAATATTATTATTTCCTTCCAGGGGAAAAGGTTTGAAAACCGGTTTATGCCCCTGACTTAAGATGCAAGTAGCCATGCGGCTTTTTTGGATTAAAGGAGGATACGGGGACGGCCTTTATGTATGGTGTACCGTCTTGTTGGAATTAAAGTATTTTGGGAAAAGGTCAAACTCTTGTGGTATAAAACAAAAAAATCAAGTGCAATGTTGTTGCAATTATACCATGATATGCACTTAAACAAGCGCAAACAAAAGCTTAAGACCAGGGAAGGAAGAGACATATGAAAGTTCTTGCGGTGGATACATCATCAATGGTAGCTGCGGCAGCAGTCAGGGAGGATGGGAAACTATTAGGAGAATATATACTGAACAGCGGGCACACTCATTCGGAAAAACTTATGCCTATGATAATGGATTTAATGTCTGGTATCGGTCTTACGCCCCCCGAAATTGATTTGTTTGCCGTATCGTCGGGTCCTGGTTCATTTACCGGACTTAGAATCGGTATTACAACAATCAAGGCTATGGCGTATTCCCTTAAGAAACCTGTTGCGGCGGTTCCGACTCTGGATGCCCTGGCTTACAATCTTCCTCCGGACGGCAAGCTTGTGTGCCCCATGATGGATGCCAGGAACATGCAGGTTTATACCGCCATATATTCATGGGACAAAGGTGAATTAAAAAGAAAAAGCGATTACATGGCAACGCTTTTAACAGAACTTGTTGATAAAATTCTTGAAAGCGGCCAGGAATGTATATTCCTTGGAGACGGGTGCCTGGTGCATAAAGATTTTCTGATGGATAAACTTAAAGACAAAGCTTTTTTTGCGCCGGATAATTTATTGCTTCAAAGGGCGTCTTCCGTGGCGGAATTAGGCCTGATAATGTACCGAAAAGGTGAATGGGTTGATGCGTTCAATCTTGTTCCCTTTTACTTGAGAAAACCTCAGGCTGAAAGGAAAAGTGAGGAGAAATGAAAGAGTTTGACAATCTTGAGATTGCCGAAATGACAATCGATCATATAGACGACGTAATTATTATAGAGAAACTGTGCTTCAAAACTCCCTGGTCCAAAAAAGCATTTACGGAGGAGTTGGTGAACAACAAATTTGCCAGATATATTGTAGCCCTGACCAATAGAAAGGTTATAGGCTATGCAGGTTTTTGGAAGATTCTTGATGAAGGGCACATAACAAACATTGCAGTTCATCCTGAATTTCAGGGAGAAGGAGTAGGCAACTGCCTTATGTACAATCTGATTGAACTTGCGCGTAAAGAAGGTTTGACAAGATTGACCCTGGAGGTTCGCGCAGGTAACTTGAAAGCCCGCAGTTTATACAAGAAATATGGGTTTTCAGATTGTGGGATAAGGAAGGGGTACTACTCGGACAATAACGAAGATGCTATAATTATGTGGAAAAATGATGTGGCAGAAAACAGGACAGACACAACCGAAGGGGGATTTTAATGCCGTTTGAAGTTGAGTATAAAAAACTTAGAAACGAATGCGATCCTGAAATATTTAAATTCAATGACACTTCCGAATTAAAACCGCTGGATGGCATAATAGGCCAGAAGAGAGCAGTGGAAGCTATAGAGTTTGGCCTTAAAGTAAGAATGAGCGGTTACAACATTTACATGTCGGGTATTACCGGCTCGGGCAAAACAAGCTATGCTCAAAGTTATATAAAAAAAGTGGCGGCGAAAGATAAGACGCCCGATGATTGGTGTTATATTTATAATTTTGATGATCCAAACCAGCCGCTTTCGGTAAATCTTCCTGCAGGCATGGGCAGGAAGTTTCAGAAAGACATGGACAATTTTATAAAAGAAGTAGGTTCCGAGATAGCCAGGGTTTTTGACAGCAAGGATTATGAAAAAGAAAAGGCTGAGATTGTAAAAGATTATCAGGAGAAAAGAAACGAGCTCCTTGAGAAACTCAATGAAGAGGTCGAAAAGCAGGGATTCAAGGTAAAAACAAATGCAACCGGAGTCTATTTTCTGCCTATTATTGACGGCAAAACGCTAAGCATGCAGGAATATGCCGATCTGGATGATTCGGTAAAGTACGAGATAAATAAAAAGTCTGACGAAGTACAGCGCCAGACTGTAGAAATAATTCATAAAATACGCGAGATTGAGAAATGGGCGGAAAACAAGATAAGTGAATGGGAAAATGCAATAGCCCTTCAAGTGGTGGAGTCGCTTATTATCGAACTTAAGACCCGGTACAGGGACTACGGGAAAATTTTAAATTACCTGGACAATGTACAAAAGGATATTCTTGAGAATCTTGATGAATTTAGAAACACCGAAAAAACACAGCAGGAAATGACAATACTGACTTATTTGTCCAGACGCAGCGGTTTTAAGGCGGACAGATACAAGATTAACCTGTTTGTGGATAACAGCAAGCTAAAGGGTGCTCCGGTGATAGTAGATTTCAATCCCACCTTTTATAATCTGGTGGGGAAGATTGAATATGAAAATGAACTAGGGGTAATCACCACCGACTTTACTAAAATAAAACCCGGAAATCTGCATCTTGCCAACGGAGGCTACCTCATTCTCCAGGCAAAGGATGTATTGACCAATTACCAGTCCTGGGAGCTTTTAAAGAGGGTTCTCAAGACAAAGAAAATAGAGGTTGAAAACATAAAGGAACTTCTTGGCATAGTGGCTGTGTCTACTCTGAAGCCTGAACCCATATCCGTGAATGTTAAGGTAATTTTGATAGGCAGCGAGCTTATTTACCAGCTTCTGTACGAGTATGACGAGGATTTCAGAAAGTTGTTCAAGATAAAGGCCGATTTCGACTATGAGATGGAAAGAAACAAAACCAATATAATGAAATTGGCAAGGTTTATAAGCGGATTCTGCACCAGGGAAGATGTACGGCATTTTGACAGGACAGGCGTGGCAGGTGTTGTTGAATACAGCTCAAGGCTTGTTGAAGACCAGAAAAAGATGACCACAAGGTTTAATGACATTGTCGAAATACTCTGCGAGGCAAGTACCTGGGCGGAACTTGACAACAGCAGCCTGGTACGGATTGAGCATGTGAAAAAGGCAATTGCCGAGAAGGAAAAGCGATCCAACAGGTATGACGAAAAGCTTCTTGAGCTCATGAGGGACGATACCATAATGATTGATACCCAGGGTGAGGTTATCGGCCAGATAAACGGGTTGTCCATCATCGATACGGGAGATTATGCCTTCGGCAAGCCTTCCCGGATAACTGCCACTACTTACATGGGCAAGAGCGGTATTATAAATATTGAACGTGAAGTCAACATGAGCGGCCGGTCCCATTCGAAAGGTGTGTTGATACTTTCCGGATACATTGGCCAGAAATACGCCCAGAGGATACCTCTATCCCTGTCTGCAAGCCTCTGCTTTGAACAGTTGTATGGAAGTGTTGACGGGGACAGTGCATCAAGCGCAGAGCTGTATGCACTGCTTTCAAGCCTGGCGGAGGTGCCGATAAAACAGGGTATGGCTGTTACAGGGTCTGTAAACCAAAGGGGTGAAATCCAGCCTATAGGAGGAGCCACCCAGAAAATTGAAGGATTCTTCGAACTGTGCAAGATTCGCGGCTTAACAGGGGAGCAGGGTGTAATAATTCCCTATTCAAACATCAGAAACCTCATGTTGAAGGACGAGGTTGTTGAAGCTGTAAAGGAAGGCAAATTCCATATTTACCCCATAAAGACAATTGACGAGGGAATTGAAATCCTGACAGGCATGAAAGCGGGGAAACAAAAGAAAGACGGAAGTTACCCGAAAGGCACTATTAATGGCCTTGTATACGAAAAACTGAAGAGGTTTGCAGAGCAAGCCAAGAGAGGTGAAACAAAAAGAAAGAGTGGAGCAAATAGAAAAAAGAAGAGCGAAACGCAATAAGCGAAGCATATAAAGCGAAGAATAAAGCAAAACATGGAAAGCGAAGCATAAGAAACGGAACATGAATATATGGCGGGGTATTTTCCCGCCATATATATTATGAAAATTTATTAGTCTTGCAATTCAACCTGCTTTCCATGAACTGTCATGAAACTGTTTGCTCTGCTGCCCGTACAGTATGCTCAGCCAGGACGGAGGTAGTCACGGTTCCTATTCCACCGGGAACCGGCGTGACCGCTTCTGCAATATCCAATATTTTATCGGTATCCACATCACCGCAAAGCTTGCCATCCTCATCCACGTTTATTCCAACGTCCACCACTGTGGCGCCCTGTGAAACGTAGGTATCATCCACAATTTTGGCTTTTCCGGCTGCAACAATCAGGATTTCGGCTTTCTTGCATATCTCTTTTAAATTCCGTGTCCTGGTGTGGCATATCGTAACAGTTGCATTTTCCTTTAAAAGAAGCATGGATAACGGCTTCCCGACCACCAGGCTTCTGCCTATTACAACTACATTTTTTCCTTCCAAAGGTATTCCGTAATACTCAAGGGTTTTTATTACAGCTTCCGGCGTACAGGGGGCAAAACCGCTTTCGTCACCGGCAAAAACCTTTGCAAGATTGACGGGGTTGATACAGTCGATATCCTTCCCGGGACTTATCTCAATCTTTACCGCATCTTCGTTAATATGCCGGGGCAACGGCCTGAAGAGCAGAATACCATGTATGGAAGCATCGCTGTTTATGACCCTGATGTTGGTTATTAGTTCATCTTGTGTTATGACAGTTTCAAACCTGAATAATTTACACTCAATACCCAGGTCGGTCAGCTTTTTTACCGCGTTTTTTTCATATGAAACATCGTCAGGCCTGTCTCCCAGCCTGATGATTGCAATACATGGCTTTATACCCTTTTCGGAAAGAACACTGACTCTTTTCTCAAGGTCTTTTTTAATGGATTTTGATACTTCTATACCTTTTAACAAAAGTGCCATTTTATAAATCATCCTTTGCTATTAGTTAATACTGCCCAATTAACACCTATTTGCACAATTTGCCTTCCACGGCTTTATAAATGTTGTCTGCTTTGGTTATTCCGGTTTCCAGCATTGTTTTTGCCCTCTCATTCAATAAGTCCGCAAAACTCCTGTTTTTCATTACTCCGGTGTTTATAAAAACATTAAGGGCTGCGCCTTGAAGGGCTGCCTTGCAAAGAATAACACCCACACCAACATCGCTGATTAACATTTTTGAGCCCTTTTCCAAAAGCTCTTCATGAAGCCCGATAGCTTCCAGGGCAGCTTCCATTATTTCCATTGGAACCTTGGATGCTTCAACCAAGGCTTCTTCCATTATCTTTTCCTTGAGGTTTTTTTCTTCCTCGGTGTTTTCGGGCATGGCATAGGCTTTTGACAAGGGTTCAAAAACAACTGCATCCTTGTCCACCAATGAAAGGAGCTTGCTCTGAAGGAGGGCAGCTTTCTCCAAAATAAGCTTCACATCTTCCTCAACATTTTTGTATTTTTTCTTTCCTATTGTATAATTGCACACCATGCTTCCGAGGGCTGCTCCAAGGGCACCCGCCATTGCCGAGGCCCCGCCGCCCCCTGGCACGGGTGTTTTAGCCGCAAGCTTGTCGGCAAATTCCACACAAGTCAAATCAACCAGCATATTAGTCCTCCAGATAATCTTTTAGCAATTTAAAACCTACAAACAACAAGGCTTGCATATCTGTTCCTTTAAGTAAATTTGTGTTTTACCACAAGTTGTAAATTTTTCGCGATTTAAATTTCCCTTAAAACAACCCTGTAATTCTTCCCTGGGAGTCTACATCAATAGTCTCTGCAGCAGGTATGGCAGGAAGACCGGGCATGGTCATTATATCTCCCGTCAGGGCTACGATAAAACCGGCACCTGCAGATACTTTCACATTTCTTACAGTAACAGTGAAACCTTCAGGTCTGCCGGTAACCTTGGGGTCGTCCGTAAGTGAGTATTGGGTTTTTGCCATGCAGATTGGCAGTTTTCCAAACCCGAGCTTTTCAATCTTTTTAATCTCTTTTAAAGCTTCACCGCTGAATTCAACGTCTTTTCCACCGTAAATTCCGGTTACTATCAACTTTATTTTTTCTTTAACCGGCAGGTTGACATCATATAGATAGTTGAAACCGTCCGATGGCCTGTTTTCAATAATATCAAGAACCCTGCCTGCAAGTTCAATTCCGCCTTCGCTGCCTTTTGCCCATACTTCGGACACTGCTGCTTCCACACCCATTTTATTGCATTTTTCATAAATCAATTCAAGTTCGGAATCCCGGTCACCGGGGAACTTGTTTATTGCAACAACCAAAGGAAGGCCGAATTTATCATGTATGTTTTCTATATGTTTTTC
Organism: Clostridiaceae bacterium; assembly: GCA_012839865.1. Lineage (GTDB taxonomy): Bacteria > Bacillota > Clostridia > CAYPLH01 > DUMO01 > DUMO01. Next base: position 10,149 of record DUMO01000033.1, on the reverse strand, counting down.
AAGGTTCGCAATACCTTTTTCCAATGCTGCAAAATTTTCTTCCGCCAGGTTCTTTTTATTGGCTCCGCCATGGAGCTTAAGGGCTCTTACGGTAGCTACAATTACAACGGCTGAAGGTTTCAGGTTGCCTATCCGGCATTTTATATCAATAAATTTTTCTGCTCCCAGGTCTGCGCCAAAACCTGCTTCCGTAACTACATAGTCTGCAAGTTTAAGGGCGGTTTTGGTGGCGATAAGGCTGCTGCAACCATGGGCTATATTGGCAAAGGGGCCTCCATGAACAAAGGCAGGAGTATGCTCCAGAGTCTGAACCAGATTTGGCTTTAAGGCATCCTTCAGGATTGCCGCCATGGCCCCTTCTGCCTTAAGCTGGCCGCATGTTACAGGTTCCCCCTCTTTTGTATAACCTATAACAATATTCCGAAGCCTTTCCTTCAACTCATCTATATCAGAAGACAGGCAGAGAATGGCCATTACTTCGGAAGCCACGGTAATATCAAAGCCGTCCTCCCGGGGAACTCCGTTTGCCTTGCCCTTCAAACCGTCAATAATGAACCTTAGCTGGCGGTCGTTCATATCAAGGCATCTTCGCCATGTAATCTGTGTAATGTCAATATTGAGGGAATTGCCGTGGTAAATATGGTTGTCGATCATGGCAGCCAGAAGATTGTTTGCAGCTCCTACCGCATGAATGTCTCCTGTAAAATGAAGATTAATATCTTCCATAGGTACAACCTGTGCATACCCACCACCGGCAGCACCTCCCTTTACGCCGAATACCGGCCCCAGGGATGGCTCCCGAAGAGCAATGATTGTTTTTTTACCCAACCTTGACAGTGCATCCCCAAGCCCGACAGTCGTGGTGGTTTTTCCTTCACCTGCAGGGGTGGGGTTTATGGCAGTAACCAGTATCAGTTTTCCGTCTTTTTTATTGTCATTCTCTTTCAAAACATTGCTGCTGACTTTTCCTTTATAGTTACCATAGAGGTCAATGTCATCAGGACTCAACCCCAGGTTGCGGGCAATCTCCAGGATTGGTTTCAGCTCGGTGCTTTGCGCAATTTCAATATCGGTTTTCATACACGACATCCCTCCTCTCTATTAGCATATACAAAATATTGGCACATATCAATTATATTAAAACAATTTTATGATATGTCTTCTTGCCCTTTCTGACCAAGAGCTCATTGTTTTCAAAATCTGCCGGAGTAATGACCAGATCGAAGCTGTCAATCTGGTTCTGGTTTATATATATGCCGCCCTGCTGCACAAGCCTTCTGCCTTCACCCTTTGACGGGATGAGTTTTGACTTGAGGAGCAGGTCAAGTATGTTCATGCTTTCACCAAATTCTTGCATGGAAATTTCGGTAGAAGGCATGTCGGATGCGCCGGCCTGGCTTCCAAAAAGTGCCCTTGCAGCTTCCTGGGCTTTTATGGCATTTTCTTCACCGTGAACTATTTTGGTCAGTTCAAATGCCAGGACTTCCTTTGCCTTGTTTATCTCCGCACCCTTCAAGGAGCCAAGTCTTCTCACTTCGTCCATGGGCAGGAAGGTTAACAGGCCCAGGCATTTCTCAACATTTGAGTCCTCAACGTTTCTCCAGTACTGGTAGAAATCGTAGGGAGAAGTTTTTTCAGGATCCAGCCAGATTGCTCCCTTCTCTGTTTTACCCATTTTCTTGCCTTCACTGGTGGTGAGCAGTGTAAAGGTCATGCCGTAAGCGGGCTTGCCTTCTTTTCTCCTGATAAGTTCCACACCGCCGAGAATGTTTGACCATTGGTCGTTTCCGCCCAACTGCATTACGCAATTATACTTGTTATTCAATACCAGAAAATCATAAGACTGCATTATCATGTAGTTGAATTCAAGGAATGTCAGGCCTCTTTCCATGCGGGTCTTGTAGCATTCTGCAGTAAGCATGCGGTTGACCGAAAAATGGACTCCAATTTCCCTTAAGAATTCAATATAGTTGAGGTTCAGAAGCCAATCCGCATTATTAACCATTATTGCCTTGTCATCGGAAAAGTCAAGGAACCTTGAAAGTTGCTTTTTGAAGCGTTCGGCATTTTTGTCTATGGTTTCCCGATCCAGCATCTTACGCATATCGGTTTTGCCGGTAGGGTCGCCAATCATTACCGTGCCGCCTCCGATGAGGGCAATGGGTCTGTGACCGTGCCGCTGCATATGGGCCATTGCCATAATTGTAAGAAAATGTCCTACAGTCAGGCTGTCGGCTGTGGGATCAAAACCGATATAAAATGTTACCTTTTCCTTTTCCAATAGTTCGCGTATTTTTTCCTCATGGGTAGTCTGCTCTATAAATCCTCTTTCTTTTAAAACATCAAATACATTTGCCATTTTAAAAACCTCCTGATTATATTAAAAAAGGTTCTTTCATCCTAAAGGACGAGAGAACCCGTGGTACCACCTTAATTTGCATGCTTTGCTTTGAATATGGCTGGCTTTGATTGCCTGATTGTATAGTCCGGCAATCTTTAATAAATATGCCAGGTTCTGCTTTGCATGCCTTGTTTTAAAAGCTGTTTTTAACGGGCAGCGGCCGTTATTGCCTACTTGATTAAAAAGCTGCGCAAACAGCCGGCTGATACTACACCAGCAACCGCTCAAAGCTTGCGATTTGACCGGTTGGAGCTGTGCTGACAGCCATTTTTAATGAGTTCAGCAATAAAATTCCGGATTGTAATTCGAAGCATCTGTGTACCCATATCCTCCCACCAGCCGGATATATCTCTTTATGTGACCACAGAGCCCTACTTTGATCCTTCATTATTTTTAAACCTTATTCATTTATTTATTATTCCCAATTTGAATTTCCTTTTGTTAATTGTATGTATTTTAACACAGGACAATTTGTTTATGCAACTACTTATTTCAACGAACGGATCAGGGGATAATGAATGAGTACAGGATAGTAAATAAAGAAATGAGCGCAGAGCATTTCGATGGACCGGAGGATAAAGAAATGAGTGCGGGATAAAGAAATGTGTACAGACATAACAGGCTATTATTTTGAGAAAACCAACGGTTCGCTGAAGGCAAAAATGCTATCGCTTTTTACTCGCCCTCCATGGCTCGAAAAAGCTAAAAAAACATCCTGTTTTTTTCACGCGTTTTTACCTTCATCTCACCTGGTTTTCTAACAAAATAAAGCCAATGTTATGTTCTGCACACATTTCTTTATCCTCAGGTCTGGCCAATTTATGTTATGCACTCCTTTCTTTATCTTCCCGGTCTGGCCCGTTAATATTTCATATTCATTTCTTAATCCTGCACACATTTCATTTTTTATAAATAGACTGCACTGACAAACGGCGCCAACCCGGGAAAAATAAGAAAAAACACCTTGACCACAGTTTTCTTAGGGTATAATATATTTAAAATAATAATCAAGAAACATATAGAGGTTTTGTATGGCACTTTATGCAATTTCCGACCTGCATCTTGCCGTAAGCATAGCCAAGCCGATGGATATATTCGGATTTAATTGGGATAATTATATGGAAAGACTCAAGCAAAACTGGGAAGAAACAGTCCGGGAGGACGACTGGGTTGTTATTCCCGGAGACATATCCTGGGCAACTTACCTTAAACAGGCTGTCGGAGACTTTAAGTTTATAGATGACCTTCCGGGGAAAAAAATCATATCCAAGGGGAATCATGATTATTGGTGGACAACTTTAAACAAGCTGTTGCAGTTTAAAGAGGAATACGGGTTGAACACAATCAACTTTATGCATAACACCAGCTTTGATTTGGGAAATTATGCAATATGCGGGACCCGGGGGTGGAAATGTCCCGGAGATTCTGACTTTAGCCCGGAAGACCGGAAGATATATGAAAGAGAGCTTCAAAGACTGGAATTGTCCATAAAGAGTATAAAAGGCGGCATAAATGGGAAAAAACTGATTGCAGCCATGCATTACCCGCCTTTCAATACAAAAATGCAGCCATCGGGATTTGTCGAAATTATGCAAAAATATAATGTAAAGATGTGCATTTATGGGCATTTGCACGGGGAAAGCCGGAAAAATGCAGTGACAGGAAATATAAATAATATCGAATTCCGGCTGATATCAGCAGACTACCTGGGATTTAAACCCCAAAGGATTGATGATTACTTTGCATGACAAAAAGGTGAAAAATTTAACGCTTTTTGTTGGTATTTCCCGAAATACTGTGTTATAATGTAATAGCTTAAATTTGATGGGAGGCGTAATGTTTGCAAAATCCGCTAATATGGCCTGTCTATCAAATTTATTTACATATATGAACATTCTTTTTGCCAATAGAGCATGAAGCATGTATCACAGGCAATAAAAATAACAAATTAATAATTCGTAATAATGGGAGGACAAAGGAATAAAATGAATGTAAAGCTTGAGAATATCGAAAAAAACGTGGTTAAACTCGAAATAGAGGTAGACGCTGAGAAGTTTGAAGAAGGTCTGCAGTATGCCTATAACAAGAATAAAGGCAGATTTGCAGTCAATGGATTCAGAAAGGGCAAGGTGCCCAGAAATATTATTGAAAGAGTTTACGGTGTGGAAGTTCTGTACGAGGATGCCATCAATTTTGTATGTCCTGAGGCATATGACCAGGCAGTGAAGGAAAACGACCTTCACCCGGTTGAGCAGCCTGAAATTGACATAGTTAGCATTGGTAAGGGCGAGAAGCTAGTCTTTACAGCCAAAGTGACAGTTAAGCCGGAAGTTGAACTTGGGCAATATAAGGAAATAGAAGTTGAGAAAGTTGAAGTGAAGGTTACTGAAGAAGATGTAGAAAATGAAATAAAAAAAGAAGTTGAAAAGAATGCCCGGATGATTACTGTCGAAGACCGGGCTATAGAAAAGGGAGACATGGCAAACATCGACTTTGAAGGCTTTTTGAACGGAGAACCTTTTGAAGGCGGAAAAGGAGAAAAATATGAACTGGAAATAGGTTCAGGCACCTTTATACCAGGTTTTGAGGATCAACTCATAGGTGCCAACAAGGGTGACGAAGTTGATGTTAATGTAACTTTCCCGGAGGAATATGACCATAAGGAATTAGCCGGGAAACCAGCGCTTTTTAAAGTCAAGGTTAATGAAATCAGAAAAAAGGTTCTGCCTGAGGTGGATGACGAGTTTGCGAAAGATGTAAGTGAGTTTGAGACACTGGAAGAGTATAAGGCAGATATTTTGAAGAAATTGACTGAAAAGGCGCAGAAGGAAGCAGAAGAGGCCACCAGGGAAAAAGTGCTGCAAAAAGTTGTAGACAATGCAAATATTGACCTGCCTCAGGTAATGATAGAAAATAGAATTGACCATATAGTGCAAGACTTTGAAAGAAGATTGAACTACAGCTATGGCAATCTCGGCCTTGAAACCTATTTGAAATATACCAACCAGAATATGGAGGATTTCAGGAAGCAGTTTGCAGAAAGAGCGGAAAATGAAGTCAGGACTCAATTGGTGATTGACAAGATAAGAGACATTGAAAACATTACCGCCACCGATGAAGATGTGCAGGAAGAAATAAAGAAACTTGCTGAAATGTACAGGCAGACTGAGGAAGAATTTAAGAAACATTTGAGTGACAGAGATATAGAATATATTAAGGAAGACTTAAGACTCAGGAAGACGATAGATTTTCTTGTGGAAAATGCTAAAATAGCTTAATATAAGGTTTATGTTTTTGCTTTATTGGGTAACAATATAAAAAGGTAACAGAGGAGGCGAAATTTTATGAGTAGTCTAGTGCCGATTGTAGTGGAACAGACCAATCGAGGCGAGCGTTCTTATGATATTTATTCAAGGCTGTTAAAAGAAAGAATTATTATGCTCAGTGACGAGATTAATGATGTTACTGCAAGCCTGGTAGTAGCACAGCTTCTGTATCTTGAATCGGAAGCACCGGACAAGGACATTCAGCTATATATCAACAGTCCCGGAGGTTCGGTTTCAGCAGGGTTTGCAATTTATGATACAATGCAATATATTAAGCCTGATGTTATTACTATAGGGGTAGGTATGGCTGCAAGCATGGGAGCCTTCTTGCTGGCCGCCGGCACCAAGGGTAAAAGATTTGCCCTGCCAAACAGCGAAATTATGATACATCAGCCTTTAGGAGGAGCAAGGGGTCAGGCTACCGATATAAAAATTCATGCGGAATGGATAATTAAAATTAAAGCCAGATTAAACCGCATTTTGAGTGAGAGAACAGGGCAGCCACTGGAAGTTATTGAAAGGGATGTAGAGAGGGATTTCTTCATGTCTGCTCAGGAGGCGAAAGCATATGGCATTATAGATGATATAATGACCAGAAGAATATAGATGAGGTGAAGAGATGTCCAGATATGATGAAAAGAAACAGCTGAAGTGTTCTTTTTGCGGGAAAAACCAGGAGCAGGTCAAAAGGCTGGTAGCAGGCCCGGGAGTATATATATGTGATGAATGTATTGAGTTGTGTTCTGAAATAATCGAGGAAGAGTTTGAAGAAGCGAAATTTGATACTGAAATAAGCGATATTCCCAAGCCTAATGAAATCAAGGAAATTCTTGACCAGTATGTAATTGGACAGGAGCAAGCAAAGAAAACTCTATCCGTTGCTGTTTATAATCATTATAAAAGAATAAATTCCAGCATTAATACAGATGATATAGAGTTGCAAAAAAGCAATATATGCCTGCTGGGGCCCACCGGTTCCGGTAAAACACTCTTGGCTCAGACATTGTCCAGGATTCTCAATGTTCCTTTTGCCATTGCGGATGCAACATCCCTGACAGAGGCAGGTTATGTCGGTGAGGACGTAGAGAACATTCTCCTAAAACTGATACAGGCTGCGGATTATGATATTGAAAGAGCTGAGAAGGGCATTATTTATATTGATGAAGTAGACAAAATCGCAAGAAAGTCCGACAACCCATCAATCACCAGGGATGTAAGCGGTGAGGGTGTTCAACAGGCATTGCTTAAAATACTTGAGGGTACAATTGCGTCGGTTCCGCCCCAGGGTGGCAGAAAGCATCCCCATCAGGAATTTATACAGATTGACACTACCAACATATTGTTTATATGTGGGGGAGCCTTTGACGGCATTGACAAGATTATTCAGAATCGAATCGGAAAGAAGTCCATGGGCTTTGGAGCAAAGATAGAATCCGAGAAGGACAGGAAGATTGGTGATATTCTGAAGGAGATTGTGCCCCAGGACCTTTTGAAGTATGGACTTATTCCGGAATTTGTAGGAAGAATACCGATTTTGGTTTCATTGCATTCTCTTGACAAGGAAGCACTTATAAGAATACTTAAAGAGCCTAAAAATGCTCTTGTAAAGCAATATAAGAAGCTTTTTGAAATGGATGACTGCATACTTGAATTTGACGATGATGCTTTGGAAGCCATTGCAGAAAAGGCCATCCAGCGCGACACAGGTGCAAGGGGCTTGAGAGCTATTATTGAAGAGGTTATGCTTGATGTCATGTATGAAATACCTTCAGCTACCAACATAGAAAAATGCATAATCCACAAGGAATGTATAACCGAGAAAAAGCCACCCGAGCTTGTCATTAATGAAAACAAAAAGTCCATAAGAAAAACAGGAAGCAGAAAACCTCGTGTAAAAAGGGAATCTGTATCATGACTACAAAGGAGGAAACTAAATGTTCAGTGAAGCATTCAGGAGCATGTTCAGAGAATATGATATAAGGGGCAGAGTGAATGATGAGGAACTGAATGAAGAAAGCGTTTCTTTAATAGTTAAAGGATTCGCTTCTTTTTTGGCAAAAAGAGGAATCAACAGGGTGGTTGTAGGCTATGACAACAGAAGATATTCCCCCGCCTTTGCCAAGAGTGCCGTGGACAGCCTGGTTTCCAGCGGGATGGAAGTGTTTTATACAGGGTTGTCTTTAAGCCCGGTGACATATTTTGCCCAATACCATCTTAATTCAAAGGGTGCGGTTATGATTACCGCAAGCCATAACCCTGACGGGTGGTGTGGTTTTAAACTCGGGCATGATTTTTCCAAAACCCTGGGACCTGACGAAATTAAGGAACTTTACAGTATAATTGAAAATAAAGATTTTGTAAATGGAAAGGGCAGCGTAAAAGAAGTCGATGTAAGAGATGCCTATATTGAATCCGTGGTAAGCAGAATCAAAATGAACAGGGAAAATGCCCCCCGGGTGGTGATAGATGCAGGAAACGGAGGGGCAGGAATATTTGCATATGAGATATTCCAGAGGCTGGGATGCATGACATTTCAGTTAAACTGCGACCCTGACACAAGTTACCCGCACTATTTTCCAAACCCGTCGGATCTTAATGCAAGAAAGAGACTTGTTGACATGGTGGTGCATCCGTATATCCATGCAGATATCGGAATTGCCTTTGACGGGGACGGTGACAGGATAGGAGTAATCGACCATACAGGTGAAAACATATGGAGCGACAGAATACTTATGATACTTGCGCGCCAGCTTCTTGAAAAGAAGAAGGGTGCAAAGATTGTATTTGACGTAAAATGCTCACAGGCATTGGTGGATGACATTGAAGCCCATGGCGGGCAGCCTATCATGTGGAAAACGGGCCACTCACATATAAAGGCCAAGTTGCATGGGGCACAGGCGGACTTGGCAGGTGAACGAAGCGGCCATATTTTCATCGGTGGTGACGACTACTATGGTTTCGACGACGCTTTGTTTGCAGCTGCCAAACTGGTGGAATACCTTTCCCACGCAGGGAAGCCGATTAGAGAGCTATTAAAGGATTTTCCACATTATGTGACTTCACCGGAGATAAAAGCCCATTGTCCGGATAATGTAAAATATGGTGTAGTGGACAGAATTGTTGAAGATTTCAAAGCGGAATTCAAGGACAGGGTTAATGATATCAACGGTGCCCGTGTTACTTTTGACAACGGGTGGGGACTTGTAAGGGCATCATCGAATCTTCCCGAACTGGTTCTTATTTTTGAGGGCAAGACCGGGGAGGATATGAGAAAGATTAAAGGCATTTTCAGGGAGAAGCTTTCAAAGTATAAGGAAATCAGCCAGGAGTGGGAAAACGATATTTGAGTTTAATAGAAAAAGCGATATACGGTTGGGATGTGCTTGGCAACAAATAAAAAAGAAGCCGATATTGCGGGTAGACGTGTTTTATCGCAAATAAAAGAGAGCCGAAGAGCTTAAATATTTTAAAGTTATTTTCAACAGTTTTCACATGCACTTCTGTTTGCTGATACTCTTTGCTTATCTGAATAAGCGGTATATTTCCTTCTATTTCTTTACTTTTCAGACTAACCTTCTATTCACTAATTATTCTATTAACTACTTTCTCGGTTCCCGGGGTATAAAAAATCATGCATTCTTTATTGGAAAAACTCCCCGCACCCATTTCAACCTTCTTGGGTGTTGGTATTAAATATTTTGGCATATCTACCGCCTCCTGTATTCAGCCATATTTTTTCTAATGTAATCGGATACCTCTACCGATTGAAGTGCATGAGCTACACTACCTTCAGCACTTTTTTTTAACCGCAGGGAATCAAAAAAGGATGCACTTTCATTATAAAATCTACCCGCAATAACTGAAATAAAATCCTGCCTGGTAGTTTGTGTTTTGTTCCTTTTAATCAAACAATCAATGCTGTGTCATTAAGACAACTGCTTATTTCATCACCGGGAATTTCCAACACTTTTGTTCCTTTATTGTTGTGACATCCTCTCCTCAATGAATTGAGGAGCTTCCCTGTGGAAGTTCGGTGGTCTCTATCTCTGGTGGAGGAGACTATCTCCAGTTGTTCCGTTTCCGACCCACCTTCTTCAATGAAACCATAGATAGTGCCACTCTATCCTCCCATGTGAGATTTTACCCCATGGGCACCTGGTCTGTCAGCTCTGTTAGAACCTACACCGCCAGGCTTGTGCTTATTGCTATGTTTCTGCTGGCATTTAAATCTGCATGACTTTTGTGACCACATTTTTTGCATACAAATTTGTCTTTGTTTCTGTTTCCTTTTTCAGTGTGATTGCATTTGAAACATCTTTGGCTTGTATATTTTGCATCTACTATTACTACAGGTATCCCATATTTCATTGCTTTTTGCTTTATGTATTCCTGCAACTGATAGAAAGCCCAGGAGTGTATTGT
>DUMO01000032.1 GCA_012839865.1 Clostridiaceae bacterium | reverse complement strand
ACATATGTTCTCTCAAGAACAGTATACCATGTTATGCCTTTTTATGCAATAATAAGTTTAGTGTTATTGAATTTGGTTTTAAGGTTTAGCTTCTGATTTCTTGTGCATTCATCTCCCATTTGAAAATAGGAGCGTTCTGCATAGTCCGTCGTAAAACGCCTGGATGGATGCTTCTTGAGCTAGATAAGTTCAGCAGAATTGTAAAGAATGTAATTAAAACACAACGGCTAACGCTCCTCTGATTAACCAACGCTATACTGGCGATAAACTGCTAGCATCATTGTTTTCTCCTTAACGGCACATAGTAGTATTTTACAATATCATGGCGAGAATCTGCTCTCACAAGTTCTGCTCAATAAAATTTCTATATTGACTTTTAATCATTAAGCGGTAAGATTAACTTAATTTAAGGTTAAACTAGCTTTCGGGTGAAATTTATTGCTATAGACCCCGAATTAACAAAAAAGGCGTGATTTGCTTGAACTGGTATGATAAAAGGTATCATACTCTTGACTATGAGCTAAAAGAAACCTTTGGACAAAAGGTTGTCAAACTGTCGCTTGATGCAGGTTTTACATGCCCTAACAGAGATGGCACTATTGGCGAAAGAGGGTGTATTTTCTGCGGAAAAAAGGGATCCGGGGATTTTGCAGGCAGTCGGGATACTGATATTCTGGAGCAGATGGAAGAGCAAAAGAACCGGTTATCTTCAAAGTGGCCTAATGCAAAATATATTGCTTATTTTCAGAGTTATACCAACACATACGCGCCATTGAAAGTTTTGCGGCAAAGGTATGAAACTGCACTATCAGGCACTGATATTGCAGGAATGGCTGTTGCTACAAGGCCTGATTGTCTGCCTGCTGAAGTTTTGGGATTACTAGAGGAGTTGGCACAGAAAACTTTTTTATGGGTTGAACTTGGACTGCAGACTATACACCAAAAATCAGCTGAGTTTATAAGAAGGGGGTATGACCTTGAGTGTTTTACCAAAGCAGTTAACAGTCTTAAGGATAAGAATATCCGTGTAGTAGTGCACCTTATATTAGGGCTTCCAGGTGAGAGTGATAAAGACATGCTGGATACAGTTAAATTTGTATCAGGACTTGGTGTTTGGGGTGTTAAGCTTCATATGCTGTACATTCAGAAAGATACTGATTTGTATGATTATTACCGCGCTCATCCGTTTGATTTGTTCACTTATGATCAATATATAAATGTAGTATGCAATGCCCTGGAAATATTACCGCCCGAGATAGTTGTGCACCGAGTTACAGGCGATGGGGTTAAAAAATTACTAGCGGCACCCTTGTGGAGTTTGGATAAGCTCAGGGTATTATCGGGTATTGACCGGGAATTAAAAAGGCGAAACAGTTTCCAGGGAATCAAGTGGAAAAAAAATAATTCACAATCTCAAGGCAGAATATGTTAATATAATAATACATACAAAATTATTTTATGGGGACGGGGTGCTTAAATGAACAAGAATATACCTACCCTTAATGAAGAATTTTTACCTCAAATATTAACCTATGAGGGTTTGGGGATGTATATTTCCTCCCCCAAGTATGAAATAACGTTTTTTTCTGCCGGCGTTCACCGACATCGAGGCTATGAGTTCATGCTGCCACTAATTGATATGCCACTTCTCAAGATTGATGGCGCAAATATTTATGGTTATAAAAACCATATAGTCCCTATTAACCCTGGACAGGATCATGGTGTTAGCGGTAAGATGGAAAGGGTAAAATTTATAAACTTATCTTATGATGAAGATCTGATGAATAACATTATCTATAATGCCTTTCATGAACAACCCGCAAGATTTGATAATGCCAACTATCCGGTACATCCGGAGTTATTCACAATGATCAAATTGTTTATGAAAGAAAGCACAACTGACACTCCTGAAAAGTATGCAATGCTTGAAAATTTAAGCCGCACCATCGCTATTCTTATTTACCGGGTAACCCGAAAAAATCCAACCAATTTTGAGTGGGGTAAACCTTTTAATACTGATACAATTAAGATAGAAAAAGTTGTTGACTACATAAGGGACAATTATAAAAACGATTGTAATCTGGAAGTGTTGTCAGAGCTGGTAGGAGTAAGTCGCTTTCACTTAATCAGAATATTTAAGGAGTACATGGGAAAAACACCCTACGATTATCTTCTGGAAATAAAATTGGAAAAGGCAAAGTTAATGCTTGCAACGGGGGATGTTTCTATAACTGACATCTGTCATGAGTGCGGTTTTAATAATATGAGTCACTTCATACGCATGTTTAAAAAGAAAACCGGGACTACTCCTTCCATCTACAGGTCTTATGCAAAATTAGAGCAATAATAGCAAATCCAGTGAAATTTAGTGCAAGTAATTTACCATTCAATTTGCTACAATTTTCTTGTCTTTTAAAAGCACTTTGAGACTTTCAGCTTGAAAAGCTACGTGTGTGTAGCATGAATTAATTATTGGTGTTAGTAAAGTAACACCAAAGAGCGGGTAAAGCAAGGATACCCCATGGAGCTTTGTTTTCTCTATTACAGGAGGTGGAATCGTTTGAGAAAAATTTATGCTTTGATAATGATTGTAATGATTTTCGTCAGTACACTATCAGGTTGTGGTAAAAAAGATAAGGGAAATAATGTTGATGCCAATAAGAACTTTTTCCCGGTAAATACAAAAGCTGCAGGTAACAAAAGCAACGAATCAATCGAAGAATTGGACAAAGTTATATCCGGTTATGTCAAAAATAATTCGGAAATAAAAAAACACCCCTTATTCGTAGAGTTTACAAAAGCAGACCCTGCCAAGAAAGTTGAAATCGCCCTGGGATTTGCCGATGACATGGCGATGTCATGTGTGTTGGACTTTGAGAATAATATTACCTTTGGATTGGCTGCGGAGATTGTAAAGGAATATCCACACCCTTTGCTTCTAAATAATTTTGGTTCAATGCTTGCAGAAAAATCCCGTGAAGATTCTCTATATTTCTTTTTAAAAGCTTTGGAGCAGGATCCTGAAAACCCTGTTATTCTTACAAATGCCGCTAATCTTTTTATTGAATTAGATAATTTTGCAGAAGCAGAAAGCTGTGCACGTAGAGCGCTTATGGCAGCCCCGGATTTTGGACCGGCTTACCAGGTGTTAACTACTATTCACTTAAAGAACGGAGACGACATATTAGCTGCTGAAACTATGGTGAAAAGCGCAAAGCACTGTTTTAATGAAATTACCATTCACCATTTTGAATCCTTTTTGGAAGCGGTTGAGGAGCTTAACCCCGAAGAAGATGAATATCCACTTAAAGAGGAGTTTATCAAAGAATTATATTTAATTGCTAAAGAGAATGTGGACACTGCCTTTATAAATGATGGAATAGATACTCCCGAGGCACAAATTAAAATACAACCCTTTCCTAAAATAGACACTATTAATCTTTCCGAAATAAGTGGTTTTCTTAATGAAAGGGCAGAGGAAATTCATTTTACGCGCTACGATGTTCAAAGGGGGTACTATAAATATCAGTATTCTGCTGAAGATTATTTAAATGACTACCCCAAGGGAGGGCAAGGGATTTATCCGATTAAGAAAAATTTAAGGCAGATTTATGCTTTTAAAGTGCTTCAATCCTATTATAACTTTAAACTTGAAAAATGCCGCTTAAAATATGAAAAAGAAATGGAAGAACTTCATAGTGAAGCAGCCGAAGCAGTTTTAAAAATTGTAGAAGAAGATTACCAGGAGCCCAGAGAAACTACTGAGGGAAATTATGAAATTACACCAATGACTTTTGAAGAACTTATGGAAATACAAAATCAAGCTCTTGAAAGATGGAAAGAAAGCCTCGAGCGGCAAAGAAATGTTTACAAAGGTTTAACACCAAGAGCTATATCCTTGTCCAAAAACTGTTATAACGAAATAAAACAAATTTTAGAAGAGTATTGGCTCCGGTCGGGCGGGATTTTAAAATACATTACTAATGAAGATGTATTTACCCAGTTTGACCTTGAGCGTACTATAACTGTTTATGAATATGTTGGAGTTGCCCTTGGCGGTATGCTCAGCTGGTCAAGTAATTACGTTGACATGGACGTCTCGTTTGATCATGTTGATGCTTTACAGTCAATTTTTGATGCGTTAGCTGGACTAAGCGGCGTGGATGCACAGGAAGCGGAACCATCAAAATCAGAAAAGGATGAGGATAGTATGGTTCCGGAGATCGAAAAGCAGGCTATTTCGAATTTTAAAGAAGAAGGAGATCTGCCTGATGTCGGTTTCGAAGGTGATGTGTTTGGCGTTGGTGGTTCTATTTCAACAGACGGCGAAAGATTAAAATATAGCCTGGATACACCGGTATCCAGTGCAGGCCAATCAAAAAACCTGCTGTACGATGAACCTTGGGATAAATGCTACACAGAATCCTACTTTGCATTGGGTTCAAAAGCGCAGGGAAGCACCGAATGGTTTATAGATAACTCAAAAACGGTAAAAGAGGCTGTAGGAAAAGGTGCCAAAATAATCGGAAATATCAGCTTTACCGGCGGAACCCTGGAGGGCGGATATATTTGCCAGAGTAAGGATGGAGCAATTACCGACCGCGGAATTATACACATCAGAGAAGTTGGAGGGAAAATCGGAATGTTTGGAAAAAGCGAAATAGTAGTAGTTAAAAAATCGACTATTACAGGCGTGGCAATAAAGGATAAAAGTACCAAGTATAAGTTTGGATTTGGAGCAATAAACATAAAGTAGGATCATTGGATGTAAGAAGGAGGGCTCCCTATAAGACAGTAGTCTTAGGGGATTGATAAATAAATTAATACAAAATATTTGGGAGGTAATTTAGGTGATAAGAAAAATATTAGCTTTTATACTTGCAGTACTTCTTATAAGCATGATGTCTTTTGCGGTATCAGCAGAAGAGGGCACAGACAGTTTTGACGAAGTAGTAGAGCTCAAAGCCCCTTTTTCGCTGGAAACCCCACAAAATCTGACAGCTGAGCTTAAGTATGATGAAGATAATCTGCCCTATTTTGAAATAAAACTTGATATACCCCAAAGTGTACTAGAGATTAATGCTAATTTAAGTGAGAATGATGAGTATTATAAAGGGATAAGATGTGAAGAAATCTGCATACAGTTTGACTATAAAGTTAACGATTATGACTGGAATGAAGGACCCTCGCTGTATTGGAATACATCTATGTGGATTGAGGATTATTTGGATGATGGCTATTTTGAATACCGTCCCTATTCAAGCTATGACGACGCCGGTGCGCTTAATATTGAAGCTCAGCGCTATCAGTTCCGTGCGTACTTTTACACACTCTGGGGACCGATTGGTGGTTGGATGAACAATGAGATAAATTCGGACTTATCCAATATTGTGACCATTGGTAATGCTGCTTATTATAGCGGTGCATCTGATTGGGCAGTGCCTGAGCTCGATAAAGCCGCAGAATATGATCTTATACCCGACTCTATCAGGGACAAAATGAGTGCACCTATAACCCGTGAAGAGTTTGCTGAAGTTGCTGTACGCTTGTATGAAAAAATGACCGGAGTTAAAGCTGAGCCGGTGTCTCCAAATCCCTTTACCGATACAGATAACCCTGAGATATTGAAAGCCAATAAGCTTGGTATCATTCAGGGAATTGGAAACAACAAGTTTGATCCTAAATCTTTAACCAACCGTGAGCAGGTGGCAACCATGCTTGGAAGGGCAATCCGTGTAATGGCTCCCGATGTTGACTTTTCAATTGAAGGCGCACCCACCTTTACCGATGAAGAGCATATATCTTCATGGGCACTGGAACATGTAAAATTCATGAGCAAGCTTGGTATTATAAAAGGAGCCGATGGTAAGTTCATGCCAAAGGCTGTAACTCCTGCTGAAGAAGCTATGGGCTATGCAACAACAACATGCGAGCAGGCAGTAATTATGTCAACCAGAATATATGAGATATTTAGAATTGAATGAAATATTCGACATAGCAAGACAATTTAAATTAAAAATGGGGGTATTATAATGTATTGTAGAAATTGTGGTAAAGAGATTGCCGGCAGTGCAAACTTTTGTGGTGGATGCGGCTCACCTGTTGCAGTTGAACAAGAGAATACGCAGGCAGCCTCCGCGAAAGCTCCTGTTATTAATGAAGCTCAGGAGAACAAGGTGATTTTTATTCTGGCTTATTTGGGCATACTATTCTTCCTTCCTTTAGTTTCATGCCCAAATTCTAAAGTTGGCCGCTTTCATGCAAATCAGGGACTTTTACTTCTGATTACATCTGTTGCAGGTCAAATTGTTGTGAACATTTTATCAGGAATCATTTTAGCAATATCTTGGAGGTTATGGTCCATTACATCCCTAATCTCATGGGCATGGGCAATAGCGATAATTGCTTTAGTGATTATCGGTATGTCAAGCGCTAATAAGGGTGAGCAAAAACCTCTCCCTATAATAGGAAAATTTACATTAATTAAATAAAAAAGCAAAGCATGTGAGAAACATAGTGTCTAAATTATCAAACAACAGCTAAAAACGGCATAGTCATTGTCACGATTATGCCGTTTTCTTATCATATTTGTCCAGTTGTTTACTTAATCTTTATCGTAATATTAATACTTTTACTCAATTTACTCTTTTCTTCATGACCGGTGATTAGTTTAACAAGATTTGCATCACCGGCTTATTCTTAAATTAATAATATAGCAGCCAATTAAAAGGAAAAATCCTCGGTTATGAGCTTAGATATTGTTGACAATTTCTCATTTAACGTATTAAATTTATCTTTTATTTTTTCGTTTGCCTTCCAGATTTTATTATAATGGTTCTCATCACAAGGATATAAATCACAGTGTTCAATACCCTTTATCCTCCAAACTTCGCAGCCTTCAAAAGGATTAGCAGTTCCTATATATAAATCGTCCTGACTGTCAACATAAAGTATTCTACCTCCATAGTTTTTCAGGTTAGATAATCCATCAAGAAATACAGGGCTGAAATGAACAGGTGTTTTTTGTTTTACACCAATCACAGCCATTGGTGGATTTGAAAATTTCCACACTTCGGCCATATGCTGCAGCATATAAGCAAGGGTTGCCTCCAAAGGGTTTATGCCGAATCATGTATCTGAAACCAAAAATACCTGACTCAGCCGGGGCCCTATATACACAATTCCAGGGAAGTGAGCCATCCTTCTTTACTCCACTATCTCCTTCCACTGTGCATACAACTATCGCAGTCTCTGCAGCATCCATCAAAATTGGGTTTTGCTGAGCTTCTGGTATTTACAAAGATCCCCGAATATATTTGGTTTGCATCAGAAGATTTGCAATTTGGACATACAATCCTTGCATTTTCTCTTTCTTTCATGGATAGCGAAAGCTCAAACTTCTCTTTGCAATGGTTGCATTCAAACTCATATTTAGGCATAAGTAATCTTCCTCCTTTGTCGTTACTGATTATCTCCCCATTTCTATCTCCGCTGCGAAATATATCTTTCAACCGACTCAGCACATAAATCAAGAAACGAACTTTCTCCCCAGGTATTAACCTTGAAAAACACTGCTTGGCTGCCCCCGGAGCTAATAGCCGAAATAAATAACCTTGATCCTTCTCCAACAAGAGTAATGTTAAGGCTTACACGGTTTTTTCCCATCATACTGTAACGCTCATAAACGCGAACCGCTACTCTTACCGACCCTGTGGTATAATCACTGCCATCTTCATAGCTGGCTGAAATGCTTCCTCTTGTAATATCACTATGAACCCAGTTCAACAGTTCACTAAAATCGCCTTCAAGGTGCCTTTCATACTTTGCCATTATCTTTCACTCCCCTTTAAAAGAACTTGACCACATAAGATTAATCAAATACTTCGTAAATAATACTAAAACCTTACACACAGATCCTCCTAGAATATACCCTATTATACCATAAAACCAAAGATTCATTTATTTTAATACTATTCTCAATCTGCCTCTTTCAGTATAACAAATAAACCCATATCCCTGTTTTTGAATATTATAGTATGTGTTCACCAGCACCCTAATTATTAGTCAAAACCCGGACCCTCTTCAAATTAACTTTGGAAGACGACTATTCACATCGTACTTTTCATCCGGTGAATTTTCTATTGACTTACGTGGACAAATTATCGTTCCCCCAGGTCATAGTATAATATGTTTCTTTGATACAAACATTAAAGAAGGCACCACTGCAGGTTTATTGACAACAATCACCTGGTTTGAATTATAAGATGGAAGATAAATGTGACATCCTCTCCTCAATGAATTGAGGAGCTTCCCTGTGGAAGTTCGGTGGTTTCTATCTCCGGTGGAAGAGATTTCTCTCCAGTTGTTCCGTTTCCGACCCACTTTCTTCAATGAAACCATAGATAGTGCCACTCTATCCTCCCATGTGAGGTTTTACCCCATGGGCACCTGGTCTGTCAGCTCTGTTAGAACCTACACCGCCAGGCTTGTGCTTATTGCAATGTTTCTGCTGGCATTCAAGTCTGCATGACTTTTGTGTCCACATTTTTTGCATACAAATTTGTCTTTGTCTCTGTTTCCTTTTTCAATGTGATTGCATTTGAAACATCTTTGGCTTGTATATTTTGCA
The DNA here is from genome assembly GCA_012839865.1 of Clostridiaceae bacterium. GTDB lineage: Bacteria > Bacillota > Clostridia > CAYPLH01 > DUMO01 > DUMO01. The sequence goes on along the minus strand of DUMO01000032.1, from coordinate 86 downwards.
TCTACTATTACTACAGGTATCCCATATTTCATTGCTTTTTGCTTTATGTATTCCTGCAACTGATAGAAAGCCCAGGAGTGTATTGT
>DUMO01000031.1 GCA_012839865.1 Clostridiaceae bacterium | reverse complement strand
CCGTTTCTCCTGCAACAGGCCTCTTTTCAACATAAACTGTGTAATCAATGTTGATACTGCCAACAACGGCAATTTTTACATCATTTACGCCTGGCATATCACTTTTCCCCTTTATTCCGGATTTTTTCATAAACAATAAGAATGTCTAAACGTTAATACAGCTCAACTTTCTGAACATATCGGCAAAAATGGGATCCCGGTCCAAATACCATGCGCATCTGATTAAATGGCGCTTTGTGCTGAAACTGTAAGTACCCTCGACGGTCACAATCGGACTGTGCACATAACCTGTGTGCACCCAGTCAGAATTAACCAACCAGGCAATTGCAGCAACGTCCCATATTGGTTTGGACCATCCATATGGCGATTTGGTATAGTTGGTGACAATCCGGGTCAGATATGTGCCTACTTCACTTTTGCCTTTCAGGTAAAATTCAAGCTCAGGTATTGTTGTCCTCAGGTGGGAAGTAACACCCATGCATGGTATCTGCACAAGGGGAACACCACAGCCAAATACCACGTTGGCAGCATAAATATCCTCCCAAAGGTTGAACTCTTTTGTGTGAGGCCAGAAATAAGCATGTCCTCCCAACCAGATGACAACGATTTTCCTTATAATTTCAGGATCAAGCAAAATAGCGGAAGCAACATTGGTTATAGCGCCTATCGCTACAACATACAGCGGTTCATCATCATCTTTCATGGCTCTAACCCGTTGAACAAGGTTTTGTGCGGCTTCACTCCGGCATGGTGTATACGGATTCTTCATGAATTCCGTTGAGCCGCGGTAGACCATACCGTCACTTGATTTTCCGAGCAATGAGAAAACATTAAGAATTTCATTATAACTTTTTTCCATACCCTCCGCAGGACTGCTTGACCGGTCATTGTAAAAAGGAGCAGCGTAAACAGCTTCAAGATTTATTTTTTCAGATGAACAAAGCGTATAAGCCAGTGCAAACTGGTCGTCCACCTCGTTGTAAGTATCGGTATCCAGCACCATGTTTATTTTGCCCTTAGGAGGTTCCAACCGCCGTATACGCTCAGCTTCATCAATGTGTGGAAAAATAATTTCTGTATCTTTCATCTTTCATCTTTCTCCTAATAAACTGATTTTATGGTTATTACATACATTCCGTCTGATATAACCTGTAATATGCAAGTTAAAATAAACAAAAATAATTTTGAAGCTGTTAAACTATTTTTATTTAAACGCCACAAATTATTTTTGGTGTATTTATTTTTTAATAACCGATAATACATTACTGCAGAATTATTTGGACAAAACTTATTTACTCGTACTTTTCACTCGTATTCAATAAAACTAGTCTTTCCACGGGTCTATAATTATTTTGCCTTTTCTCCTTCTGGCAGGATCTTTTAAAACTTCACTCAACTCTTTCAGTGAAACAGTTTCAGCAATAAGGCTCTTCAAATTTATTCTTCCTGAATTGATAAGTTTATTTGCTCTGTCCTGCGTATAAGGGTTGGTATACGATGATTTTATAACTATTTCTTTTCTGAAGATTTCAAATGGTTTTATAGGGATTTCATCACTTGGATTGCCTAATCCGAAAAGCATAACAACTGCATTTTTGCTTGCATATTTTATGGCATCCAGCATTGTCTTTTTATGTCCGACACATTCAATGACGGTATTAAAATCCTTAATTCCATGATTACTTAAAACAGACTCAACATCTTCATGAATCGGATCAATTGCTATATCAGCACCAACTG
>DUMO01000030.1 GCA_012839865.1 Clostridiaceae bacterium | reverse complement strand
TCAAAAAGGTTAATGTTCTGATTGCTGCATAAATACAGAATCACGGCTGTACCCCCTTTGCTCTCCAACTTTAAAATCCGAGTTGATTTTTATCGGCTTCTTCTCCGGCTTGCTGGTAATCAACAAAGCTATGCCGACTATAACAATGATGATATAGATAAACAGTTCAATAATGATCTTCTTTTTCATCTTTTCCCTCCATCCACACATGGAAAATCGTCAGATGCGAGGAGTACAAGGAAGTCCGAGCCTCAAAAAGCGGAGCATATATAAGGATATGTGAGCATTTTTGAGGCGAAGGCTGACACAGTAATCCGACGCATATCACGATTTTCCTATTATCCAGAAAGGTCCTCCTGAGCCCGCCTGTTTGCATGCTTCATTCAAAATTAAAGATAAATCCCACTCCTGTTCGCTTCGGCTCTTGCTGATAGGATCTGCAACAAGGATTTTGCCTTTGCCTGTAACCCCTCTTAACACAATAAAGTGCCCAGATTTTGTGAAATGGCCCTTTCCCATAATGGCAACAACAAGTTTTCCGTTCGCCAGAGCATCGACAATTCTCTGTGGCTCATTTGCAGTACAGCCCTCCGCTTTTAATCCGAAATGCCCTGCTCCGTCAGGAATGAGACTATGGTATGAACCATTCCCCTCACAGCGGTAGCCGTTTTCATATGCCCAATTACTTATTTGAACCGGATCAACAACCGGGTAAGGAGACACTCCTCCGCTATGGCCGGTCATCTTCTCTGGGGAATGTCCCAGTAGGCTTGAAACCACCATTGCCAGTGATGTCGGCCCACAGCCGCTTGTACCAATGGTTCCGGTCTTCCCATAAGGCTTATCTGCCCATCTTTTGTCAGCCTGATTGAAATATATTACATCGATAGCTCCATCCGAAAAGGTTACTCCTGAATAATCAATGCCGGTGCTTTCCCTGTAGCTCGCATCATTTATGTCAATGGTCTGGTCAAGAGAAAAACTGTCATGCAGTTGTGTTACCCGGGCAAGTTCATTGCCGGTAAATATTGTACTTAAATAGTCCAGTGGATGCGTAATGATATACACAAACATGGTCAGAATTAAAAGCACCGATATTACCGGTATCAGTGCAATCATAATGATTCTTTTCCGTGCTTCCTCACCAGCAGCTGCCTTTAAGGCTAATTGTGCAAGTATCTTTGCGGTAGCCGGGTCTATTGCCATATGGGTTCACCTCCAATTTTGGGACAAAAAAACGAGTGCCTATTATAGCACCAGTCCGGACTAAATTAATAACTTTTTATTCCTGGATTTTAGACAATTCAACCTCTTTCCAATTCTCTGGAAATCCCATGATATGTTAAGTATCATTGATGTTGATAGTATGGATTTTGGAACTGAGTTTTTTCAACTGTCCGTCTATTATTCCTACCATCTCAGAAAATTCAGCTGTTCTATTGTGCGGCAATAATTCTTTTATACAAATCATTAAAGAAAATACATCATTAATGTAAAATGGCCCTGACTCACAAGGAACACCAGGGCACTGATCAACTTTATCGATAACATCTTTTACAAGGTAATCCGTAACATAATAATTACAAGTAGTCAATACTTATTTTGATTATGCTTTTTGCTCAAATCCCGATAACTGCCATGTTTCTTCACCATCCTTCCAACAGTTCCTGATGTCTATCACCGGCTTGATTCCATTTTCTATTCTCCTTCTTTTGTGTATTTGTGAATTATATCAATGATATAATCGGTGGGTGGCTGTTTTCCACATAATATTGCTGGACATGCCCCTTGTTTATGCTTCGCTTAGCAGCCGCACATATTTAAGGCAATCCAAAGTGTTTCTCGCAAACCTTGAAATTGACTTTGTAATAATCATATCAATCCTGCCGGCCTTGCAATCCTCTATCATCCGGTTAAACTGGGTATGGTTCTTTGTATATGTACCTGTGATTCCCTCATCGGTATATATACCTGCAAACTCGCAACCCGGGCGCTTTTTGATGTAATCCTCATAATAGGTAACCTGTGTCTCGTAGCTGGAAAGCAGTTTTTCGGTGTCGGTGCTCACGCGGCAGCAGGGAGGAAACATATCCAATTCCTTACAAAAACCGATAAAGCCTTGCTGCGCAAGGCTTTATCGGTTGTGTTTTCTTTTAAGCGATACCACGGCTTCCACATGTTTTGAGAGTATAAAAGTAATATATTTACTTAATGTAGTATTATTAGCGTAACCACAGCATCTATGATATTTTTTTAGGGAATATCTCTATCGATGTTTATTAATCCATTAAACGTTTGACCCTCACACCACTAATCCTCTGAAACTCACTAGCCAGCCGGTTATACATTCCCCTTGGAATTATGTGGTCAAAATCCAACTCGCCCCTTGCTGCAGCTTCTGCACACTTTGTCAGCAATCGGAACATTTTCGGAGTTGGCTGTACTGTTTCAACCCTTTCATTATCATCTCCGAAAAATAATGTCATCTGTTTCAAAAGTTCATAAAACTCAGGATTTACTCTCATAAACTCAGTTCTTGGCCTCTCGTAGTCATGATACAACTTGTTCTGCCGAGTTTTCACACAGCACATTCCAAATCGGTTTTTGCAGTGATCGATTAAATATTTATTTACATATTCTAAAGGGAAACGATGCTCCATGCCTTTGTATACCACATCGAAATATTCTACTGCAGGTTGGATTTCACCCATTTGCTTATCAACTACCATGTATGTAAATACCTCTACCTGTTCATATCCCAATTCAACTTTAATATCATCTATTCTCCTGTAACAATTAGGAGCACCCTCTCTTGCATCTATTGCTGATACTGCCTGTTCCGTAATCTCATAAACCACACCTAAAACATAATCCCCAGGCGATTCTATTATATCTAAAACGCCTCCTCCCCATTTACTAGAAAACCTTGTGAAAGCCAGCCGGTAGCCATTGAGTATACCAACCCCACAAATATGAAATTTGTCTTCACAGCCTGCATTTCTCATAGTATCCTTGAATGACTCAACATTTATACAACTTCCATAAGCAAAATACTTTTTACTCATATCAATTCCCCTCTATTTTCCATGAACTTTCTCCAGTTTCCATTTGGCACCAGGATTCCATTTTCTTGCGCATATCTCTCATCTGTGTAGATATATACCCAACAGATCATCTCTTCCCCGTCCTCTGTCAATATGTTCTTTATATCTCTCACGTATAGATTATTGCTTCTCCCTTCAACATAGCCCTCCAACCTGTCCAGAGATTTCAAAAGATTCTCATCAACAGGTTCTATGACTTCACCTTTAATTATTTCATTTCCTGCTAACAAAGCTGGATAACCTTCAGGCAGATGGTAAAGCAGTCCATATGTTTTCCCTGGCGTTATGCGGCTTATCCGACCTTCAAGGTATCTTTTATGATTCCAAAAATTTTTCATTAGTGTTCCATATACGAATACCTTGTTTAAATGAGTCTCGCTATTTATTAATTCATTTTTATATGTTGCCACTGTTAACCCTCCTTTCCTTTTCTACGTAGAGAATGCGCAATGCCAAAGAAAAAGCCCTTTTCTCTTTGGTAGCATCTCTCTCGTATTCCTTTAAGGATATTCTACCGCCATAATAAGAAAAGAGCTATGAAGCTGAGCTTCATCTTAATAATCAATATAAGTGTTTAGCTTCATGTCTTGTTTTAACAATGGTAGCTAAGCTTATCGTATATTGTTCACCATTTGAACTGACCTCTATTTCTTGTCTATCCCAATTATATTTCCTGATAATACAATTAGTTAGGATCTTGCTTTTCCCATCGTTGCCCTCAAATTCAATTGCACATCCCTTGCCGTTTTTAAGAAAATCCAGAATATTGCCTGCGCCTTCTTCATAGGAGCACTCATACTCAGTAGAAAATAGTTCTTCGTTACTATAACTATCCAGTTCCTCATACCACGACAAATCCATCGAGAGCATATCGGCTACTTGTTTAATCCTTCTTCTAGCATAATCGGATAATTCATTCCAGATACTTGCTGAAAGTTTTAAAGCATATTCTCTATAAGCCTCATCTTTAGCCATATGCTGCAAGCCCTGCAGCATCACAACAACCTGGGTTAAGTTTAATGCAAGAAAAATTGGATGAACTGTAGACTGGAATTCTATATTACCTTTTTGTCTCTCAATTCCTTTCACTGTTATCTTCTGTCCCATAATAGATACACCAGCGCTACTTCTTAATTTGGTTAAGTCTTCTTCAATAGTCCTATCGCTTAACCAAAGTTTGTCTTCTAAATAAGCAGTACCTCGTCCTTTTTCATGCAATTCTTTAACTATGTACATCTGCCTGTCAAATTCTGATAAAAAAGTAGGCGGAAATACAATAGGGATATTTATTTGATATTTTTCCCTGATAAAACTGACAAAATCCTTATATACATTTACTGCCATATTCTTGTCTCTGGTATATGACTTTACAGATTCCTTTATTGCAGCACCAATTGCTTCTTGTACATCTAAATCGCTGATCGTCTTATCAATAATGTTTTTAATTTTATTCTGGGACAAAAAGGCAAATGCGTTGGATTTAGGTTTTTTATCTTTGTTTTTTTTAACATCTTTTTCCGTATATCCCCTAAACAATCTTTCAACCATATCGCTTTTATATCGATATTTTATACTTTTATTTCTTAAAAACTTTTCAACAACTTGACATATAGTATCTGCCATAAATATCCCACCTATTAATGATAGTTAACATTGTCGAATATATGCCCCCATAATACCATATAATGCCTGGTAACTCTATATCTATTTGTTAAATGCTTTTTGCTTTGTGCACATTTTTTTATAAAAAGATACTAAAAAAATTACCAGCTTATGGGGTTTAAGGGGTGAACCCTCTTTAAATTTATCATCCGGGGACATTTTTCCTCCTTGAAAGGAATACCCGTAACTCTGCGGATGTGTACCCATACCTTCTGAAAAGACAACAACCACCTTCCCCTCTGTATCCACGCCCTCAAAAAGCGGGGAGGAGAGTTAACATGCAGGGATACCCCGCCGCACCGTCAATGTCCCATTACATTCCGCAGCATGTCTCCTGCACCTCGTTATCTTAAGCACGTTTTACGAGGCTTCTTATTTTATCCTGCTGTTTTTCTTTTATCCTTCCTACTGCCATTGCAAGCATTACACATAAAGCAATTCCGCAGCGTACTGTCATTTTTCTTTTACCGCGAATATAATGCTTCTCAAATCCAAATGATTCGTCCAGCCTGCTATTAACTCTTTCTACCGATGTCCTTTTATCATAATATCTTTCCCATTTATAGCTTGCACGGTCTATCGGTGTAAATATCCTCCGGTCTACCTCCAGCTTGATTCTGATCCCTTGCTTCGCAGGGCATCTATCCATGCATTTACAGCTTAACCCATACTGCTTTGCACGACATAGTTTCTTTATTGTCCTCCTGCTCTCTTCAAAACCTCCGACTGCCATTTCCCTCTTTTCTCCTGTTTCCAGAAAGTAGCAGTACACATTCCCTTTGTAATTGTAAACTACATTCTCAAATCCCGATAACTGCCGTGTTTCTTCACCATCCTTCCAACAGTTCCTGATGTCTATCACCGGCTTGATTCCATTTTCTATTCTCCCTCTTCGCAAGAGATGTTATGGCCTTGCTGTCTATCGCCAGCTCCTTCCCAAAGTCAGGAAGTAGTCCTCTTAGCTGTTCTACAAGCTTCTCAAATATTTCATTAATCTCTTTTTCATGCTTAAGCAGTTTCTTTAGAAATTTTGTAAAAACCCAGGCCGGCGGTACTATCCCCACTTTCTTCTTGTTTCTGCGGCTTTTCCTGTTCGTACCGTAAAACCCGCACATCAGCCTTAGCTGACCATTCCTTGAAAGCTCACGCCTAAGGCTTTCTATCGATATATGCTGATACACCACTCCTGCCAAAACTGCATTCCACATTGCCCTTATAGGGTAATCATCCCGCCCGTTCTTCCTCTCTCTCCAGTTTAGCCATCAATTCTTCATCAGGCATATATTCAATGACAAGTCTTAATCTTTCCAAATCTCCTAAATTTTCAATTTCACTCCACACAAAGAGTGTTTGTTGTTGTGGTACAATAGCCATATGTGAAACCCCTTTTCTTTTGTGTATTTGTGAATTATATCAATTACCATTATACACTATGAACAAGCGGGTTTCACGCTTTTTTATCCGCTTTTTTCTCCTTGGGTGTAATTTTTCGTTCTACATTTTCCAAGTGCTCTAAAACTGCATATTTTCATGTTTTTCTGGATTAAAATTATTTTATTGATGTCTTGAAACATGCTGATTCAGCGTGTTCCCAAACATTGCAAATTACTCTAAAATAATAGCGGTGATTTTTTGTCATTAAATATTGATCTTTCAACGTCCTCCCGCACTTCCCATAAACTTAAACTTATACTCCGGTATTTCAAACACTACATGCAGTCGTTTTGAGCCAATCATCACAAGGGCATTCCCGCGCTTTTTGCTTGCCAGCAGCTCCTCTTCAGCTTCCGTAAGGTTATATAATTCCTTTGTCTCCTGTAGGTTCTTCCCGTCACAGCCCATCAGTATCTTGAAGCATGGAATATCCAGAAGCGCCTGGCCGTATATCCTTACAGATTCATCAAGGAAATCCACCACACTATGGGATATGATTGCAATTCCGGCCTCATATTTTCTTGCTCTTTTAGCTACATTGCGGAGAAATACAAGAGATTGCGGAACATTCGGATCTATCATCAGATAGGCTTCATCTGCGATGAGAAGTACCCGCTCCGTCCTGTTTCTGCTCATCTGCTCCCAGCACCAGGTCAGGATATTGAAATACTGCGTTCTCTTAACGTTATCGGAAGTATTCTGCAAATCATGGGTATCAAGGCATATACAGCTGGAATCAGCCTGCAATGTGCTGTGACCGTTCCACAGAAAGGAATCGCTCCCATCTGAAATATCTTTTAACAGGCAGGCAAGGTCAGCATAAACATTGGCCTCGCTTTCTTTCCGCGTCTTTTCTTTTTCACCGGCCTTCTTCATGATAAGCCTGTACAGGTCTGAAAATACCGGAAAATCAGTATTTGACAATTTGCTTATATCGGTAGTCCAGGTAATGCCAAATTGCCGGTACAGCTCTATCAGGCATTCCTTTAAAATGGCTTTCTGCATATCCGTCAGGCCTGGAATGTATAAATTGAAGAAAATCTCAAGGTTCTTGATGTGCAGCACCATGTCTCCCAGGCCGTTACCTTCGTCCCTGTACAGCCTGTTTGCTTCATCCTCATCATCGACAGGAGCAGGCCGGATCTGCAAAGGGTTTATCATACCTCCTCTGCCGCCGCCTGCATTTATCCAGTCGCCCTCCAAAGCTTCACATAGCTCCTTGTACTCCCTTTCCGGGTCGATAAAGATGATTTTTGTCCCTTTCATATATTCAGACAGGGCAATATGCTTCACTGCCGTACTTTTACCCACACCCGCAACTCCCATGATAACCATGTTGGTGTTGGTCCTGTCGCCGCCACGTTTCCAGGTATCAAGGATGATCAAACCTCCGGATGCGTCACGCCCGAAATAGTAACCTGTCCCGTCGTTATATCCGCTGGATGCAAACGGAAATCCCCCGACAAAAGTGGATAACGGCATGATTCTTTGAATGATTTCCTCAATCTGTTCATTTGTCGCATAAAAAGGGGAGATCTGCTTGAAGCCCTCCCTTTGCAAGTTGGATAGATTCCGGATTTTGCATTTTAACATCGCAAAGGTGCTTTCGGTCTTTCTGCACACTTTCTGAAAGGCGCTGTCATCCCTTGAAACAGGCATGATTGCAATACTTAAAAGTCCAACCGTTTCGCCATGCTGGTCCACCTGTACCATGATGCGTTCACCATCAAGCGCCGCTCTCTCGGCACGTTTTTGTGTCAAGGGGTCTCTGGCACTCTCTGCCGTGCCTCTGTTCTGAATGACACTACGTGACAGGCTTTCAATAAATGAACCGTTGTCAATGGGTTTAAAGGAGATTGAGACTATCGTACCCGGAAGGTTTGTGATTTTGGATAACCAGCCGTAGTCAACCTTTTGAGGATATTTTACAACTCCATACACTCTGCCGGAATTCTCACCTATCACCAGACCGTTGCGTTTAAGTTCCAGTCCCATAGGAGTTATAACATTCAACAGAGCTGCATTAACAGGAATTTCTTCCACATGCGTCTTTTTTGTTATCATACTCTCTTCAATCCTCCGAATTCAGATTTGCCAGCAAGGGTATTGCGGCATCAAAGCCTGTATCCTCAATATGGGAATAAGCCGGATTATTCACGAGATTGCAAAGTCTCACGATATCCTGCTGGTTCAGGATTTCACAGGAAATGCCGCAGCCTTCAAATCTGGATGAAAGTTCACAGCAGCGTTTTGATAATTCACGTTCAATACCCTCCTCGCATCTTTCCCATATCATGATGTAAAACTGGCGCTCAACGACATCACCCGATAAAGCATAATTACTCATGACAAACATTTCGTTCCGCAAGAGCTCTTTTTGTTTCTGGTTTGACGTACCTGCCATAAGCTGGCTGTACTCGCTGATAAGCGGAGAAATATCAACCGGTCTCGATACTGCAAGAAACTTAAAGGGCTTTTGCTCTGCCGAAAGCTCTGCAGTGAGTTGCTTTGTAAGAATCTTTTTCTCACGCTCACTTAAAAGGTCAATAGCTATGGGGTTAATCTTTATATACATCATGATCTTGTTGTCCCGTGTGTATAAATACCTGTCCCGGATGTCCCTGACATTGACGAATTCATTGGCTGTTTGCTGCTCCTTGCTGTCCGATGTCTTTGTTGTTTTTTTGCCCATTTTCATATAAAAAAGAAAGCCCCCGCCGCCAAGCAGGGTTATAATTATTGTGACTATTGGAATAATAGAATTCACTGTTACACCTCCATTTCATCCTCATCGTCCCCGGCATATACTTCAATGAAAATTGCATCTTCTACTTCCTCAGCAGTATAGTATTCAGGCTCTTTGAAGCGTTCGGTATATTTTTTTATCTGCTCATCCGTAAGTGAAATCATTTCTCCCTCATCATTGGAGCCGCAAATTAAAAAAGCGCCGGCAATTATATCTCCATTGTCGATGCGCCTGTTTCCTTCAAGCCCCATGCATTTTCCCTCTTCATTGCAAACGATCAATACATTCTCCTCAAGGTATAGGACTTCTATATGCCCGTCAACCGCTTTTTGCAAAGATTCCAGGTTATTTCCGATTTCAGTGACAAAAGGCTCTTTCCCCGGTTCAACCATTAAAACTCTCATATAATAAACCTCCTATCTTTTTGGCGCAATATGCCAGTCGTCATATAAATTGCCCTGGATGTCCACATAATCACTCAGGCAGAGGAACAACATGCCATCCGGTGTCCATGCATCAATGACATTTGCCACAGGCGAATATCTGCCGTCAGGAAACCACAGGGGTGTAAAGTGCACCCTTCTGCCATAGGTTGAGAATTCATTGGGCTTCAGTTCAAATTCCGCACTGTACCCGCCCGTTATCATATCAGACAGTCTGAGGTACGTATTGTAATTGAATTCAGGATAGTAGGACAATACATTCTGTGCTCCTGTAATTGCTGAAGACGGTGCATTGGACCGTAAATCTGTTTTTACATTCAGGTTGATTCCGTATCCCGACTTCATGGTTTTCCCTGATGCGGTTGGAACCTTTGCATCGGGTGTGACAGTCATACTGGCTGTAAGACTGGCTGAGTAGTTTGTATAGGTGTATTCCCAATCACCTTTGTCTACCCATCTGCCATGATCTTCCCAGTGTCCCCCGCCATCTCCGTCCGAAACCCATACCCAATGAGACTCCCATACCCAATTTGCTTTCCAGTAACAGCTCCATAATCCCCAGGAGGCTGTTGTTTTCTGCGGCATGTTGGGTACAGCAGGAATAGAATATCCACCTGGCTTTTCGTCGTTTGCCGTAGGGTTGGGTGGAACCTTTTCATTGAGGTCCACAACCCTGGCAGTTATGGTTGACCGGCTTACCGTACCTCTGTTTGCACTGACTGTAATAGTAAAAGCTGTAGGGTATCCTGGTGTATGCCATTTTACCCAGACCACCTGACTGTTACCTTCCGGTATGACAATATCAGTCACTCTGTACTTTGTTCCATTGATATTAAAGGTCACTGTTGCAGGATTGTCAGGGGTAATTCTGCTGCCGGCAGTCACAGTAACCGCAGTGATTACATCTGTGTCAACCCTGTATTCAAAATCACTTCCACCAATAACTACAGGAGTATCGGCTTCCCGGAACCGGACAATTCCCAGGCCCAGTGAAGATATGATTTGATCATCTGTCACCTTTTCGGTGGTTGGACCATCCCAGGCCGGGAATCCCAAATCAGAAGTTTCCAGGAACATGGCAAGAGGCAAATTCTTATGGGTGAGGCTTGGCATTGTGCTTCTAAGCCTGCCTCCAATCTGTTGATCATATAAAGCTGCTTCATGGGCTGTCATGGCAACCTTTAAGCCACCAAATGTAAAGTATGCGATAGGCTCCAATAAAAGCTTGTATTTTCCATCTATCAGCTGTTCATAGTTAAAACCTGTTATACTTGCTATACTTTTTATTATCTGTTCATCAGTAAAATAACTTTTTATAGCTGCAATATTAACATTACCGTCACTACTGACTATTCTCGGCAAGGGTTGCTCTGGACTATTATATAAGTACGTACTGGTGGTTGGGGTTAGTAGCGCGCCATTTCTATACTGTATCTTGCTCACTTTGCCAAAATGAACCTGAATATTATCAGGATGCCTGTTTGTAAAATCAACTGGTGTAGAAACAGCTGTATTATCGCTATCACGGATGATTGTTATTCTCACCCCGTCATCGCCGCTGTTCCAGTAGTATTCACTTGTTCCGTGGCCCATCCCGCCTCCGCCCCCATCAATGTTTCCCTCACCTACAGCAAAAACATTTCTTTGCATTGAAAGCAAAATAATAAAGCACATAAGATAAATAAATATTTTTTTCATCTTTCCCTCCAAAACAAAAGAGAGTACAGCTCAATTGCCATACTCTCTAAAAAAGGTTTTTATCAGTCCATTATTCCAATTTTATTTCCGTTTTCTTTCATGTCTTTCACAAAAGTCCCTTTACCTCCACCACCCTCATCTTTTACCCAGCCAAACCCTTCAATATAAATCTCGCCCTTATCATTCCTGTCTCCCATTTTAGGCTGGTTTTGCTGCGGCTTGACGTCCTGTTCCTTATATGTCGGCTTCACGTTTTTATCTGTAACATCTCCCTGTGGAACCGGCTTTGGGGGCGGTGTAGGCTTGCTTTCTTCCCCAGGCTGCCCTTCCTGGATGCTTCTAACAAGTGCCTCAGGCTGTTTGGCTTCCTGAGTCTGGTTGGTTCCCTGTGATTCTGCCGATTGTGTATTTGCTTCGGGAACAGTCACGATGGGCTGAACCTCTACCTTCGACTCATTTACTCCGGATTTCTGAATATTCGGGGATACAATAGCATTTTCCCCGGAACTGCCCGCAATTGTTTTTGTATCGGAAGTGCTTAACAATGTAAATGCTATAGCAGCAATTAATCCCACTGTAAAGATTATCAGTCCAAAGAGGATTACTTTTGGTTGGTTTTTTGCAATTAGCTTTCTCATATAAAAAGGCCTCCTTATTAGCCATTATCTGGTAATCAAAAATCCTCTCCCCTTGTTAAAAAGCAAACAATATTTTAAGAGGAAAGTCAATAGGTTTAGAGAACTATTCTTCTAAAATTTAGGAACATATCCAGCAGTTGTCTTTATGGTTATTTTAAGCGGTGGAAGCATCCCCCAGCCGAATGAAAGAGGAACCTCAAGTGAGATTTTTGCATCAGCAGTGAATTTATTGCCGTTTTGAGGATTTGATGGAGCAAAAGGCGAATTGATAATGCTAACCGATAGTCCTGACAAAGCATATTCAAGGCCACTGTCTGTTCTTTTCATATGAGTATGATCCAATCCAAGCAGCCCATCCAGTTCAGCATAAATATCACCATAATCCAGCTTTTCCTGCCAGCCTCCCCCGCTTGTCCTGCTATAGCCGCCCGAATAACCCTCTCTTAAGCCGAAGTAAGCTTCATCATAGTTTTGCGTTGAAACGGAGATAACGGAAGCCTGAAGAGCATCCCGGACCCCATTGGCGATAATGGTCAGCCGGATATATTCCATAATGGCACTGGATATGAGCAGAAGACTGATCACAACAGCACAGGCGAGAATAATCGCATTTCCACTTTTATCCTTAAATTTTTTCAATACCCTTACTTCCAATATACTTCACTCCTTCCGGTTGCTCTGGCAGTCAATTCTATAGGGAATGAGCCAAAACTGCCGAACAGCCCGATATTTACAGTGTGTTTCAGCGTAACCGTTATTTTCCCGTTCAGCTGCACCCTGCCTGTCCCCGGAACAAAACTTGCTGTCCATGTGATTGCCGGATTTATACCTGTCTGCTTCTGCAATTCCTGTGCCCTTGCAGTAGTTTCCGAGTCAATCCGCCCTGCGATTTCAGCCGTCCTGCAAAGCTCGTTTGCAAAGAAATCCAGCTGATGCTTTGCAATAAATACCGGAAGGACATTCACTGCAAGCGCTATAACCAGCATGGCAGACATGATGAAGATAATTACATCCACATAGCCTTCACCTGATTTTGATTGTAATAATTTGAAAACCATTTTTCTTACCTCTTTTCATTGAATTTTTTTTGGATTTTGCATATAATATAATCAGAAAGTACGAAATTCTGAAAGGACTGATTTCCATGCTGGTGGAACTAAGAGGACGCTCACAAATTACCATACCTTCTGAAATCGTAAAGAATCTGGGCATAAAAGAAGGTGACAAGTTTGAGGTAATTGAGAAGGATGGAGGCATATTTCTTTGTCCCGTCGTGGTCTATCCAAAATCGGAAATGGCTCGTATTGCCAGGTTATTGAAGGAGACAGAAAAAGAACTGGAAAATGGCGACGTCAAGAGCTATGATGACATAGATAAAATGTTTGAAGACATGGGGATTAAACTGGATGAAGTATAGAATATCATTTACAAAGAACTTCGAAAAGAACCTGAAGAAGCTGAGCCTTAATGAGCAGAAAATTGTGGCCGGTAAGCTGAAAATCCTTCAGGAAAATCCCTATCATCCTTCTTTAAGAACAAAGAAAATCAAAGGCTATGAAGGATTGTTTGAGTGCAGCGTTAACATGGATATTCGTATTCTTTGGCGTTACTACGGTTCCGATATTATTATTACGCTGGACATCGGCCATCATTCCATAGTTGACAATATATAAATCATATCATGGGCTTCAGAACAATCCCGAAATAGCCTTCATTATCTCCACCGTCATTACTGCAAGGTACATTATCACAAAACACCCCAGCATGATGAATGAATACTTCCGCACTTTTGACGGTCGTTTCATGGCAATCAGTTTCAGCTTTTGGACTTCAAGCAGTTTAAAGTCGTGAGCCAGCATTTGAAAATACACTCTGCCGTCATCACCCCTTAAAACGCTTAACAACCCTCTTACCACATCAGACAGCATGGCGCTTCCAATTCGTACTTCAAAGCGTGAAAGCGCAGCCTCGAAGCTGCCGGATTTCATGTCGGCAATGGTTATGTCAAGCTCATTTTTGAATGTCGGACCTGCATTTTTCCTGTAGGTTTCAAGTATCCTTAATACGTCCCTGCTTGTTTTTAATTCCTGTTCCAGGGTCATCACAAAACGGGGTAATTCCGACTCAATTGCCTCCCGCCGTTTCTTCATGGTTTCCTCGGCAGAGCGGCTTTCCTTGAAATATACAAGCACGGAGAGAAATAATATGAGAAGAGATAGTATAGGAAAAACAATCAGAGCAGGTATGATGCATAGCAGCACAAGTCCTGCTTTCACCCAGGCCTTTGCCAGGTAGGTTTCCGGTGAAAGCCTGATGCCTGCCGATTTTAATGTCGCTGCCAGTTTTCTTTTCCTGTATTCGTCCAGCCGTATAAACCGGAACAGCTTTGAAGACAACTCCAGCAGCATCGCTTCATGATTCTTCTTTTTTCTCTTTTCCTGCTTTGAAACATTCAACACCGCCAGTGAAGCTCTGAAGGTGGGTAATGACAGGTAATCGGCAGCAATCATATATGCTCCGCAGGAAAAGAAGACTGTAAACATGGCAAGAATAAAAAACATCATTCCATTTCCCATTCCCCGTCCTCCTCATGTATTGCTTCATTGACATATTCTGGAGCATCTTCCTTCGCCGCATCCTCTTTGCCCAGGGCTATAGGCTGGTAGGTTGCTTTTGCGGCACTGGCGATGGGCATGTGACCCTGCTCCGCCATGGAGTAATACCTTGTTCCGGCCACAATGATATGATCCAGAACATTGATATCAAGTGGTTTAAAGATGGATACCAGCCTTTCTGTTACATCCATGTCCTGCGGGGATGCTTTAAGAGACCCTCCAGGATGGTTATGGGCCAGAACCATTGATTTACAGTCACAATCAAGGGCAGCTTTTAATATGTTTCTAGGATAAACCACCGCTTCACCAAGACTCCCCTCGGAGACCGTCCGTGTCTCAATGATGTTGTTTCCGTTATCAAGGAAAGCTACCATGAACTTCTCTTTATCTTTTATTCCGCCCAGAATGGAGCAAAAATACTCCCCGGCACGTGTTGATGCATTCAGTGTTATTTTATTTTCTTCCTCCTGCATTTTAAGCAACCTGTAAGATGCTATGAATTCATTGAGGAGTGAAATCTTTTGAAGCTGCTGTGGATTTGGTTCGATGGTATTAGGATGCTCAAGGATATTGAAAAGATTGTTTTCATTTGCGTACTTTTCGAGTTTCTTATATGGTATTCCCGTTAAAATTCTTAAACCCTTCAGAAAGCTCTCTGTATGTTTTGCATCGTATTTCTTAAGCATTGTTTACCACACCACCCCTCAATGGTCTGTCTTCTGCTAACCCAAGGCCAAACAGCACATCTCTGACGGCCTGGAGTTTTATGGTTGTATCAACGTCAAGCTCGAAATCCTCAAGGTTTTCAAAGAAGTAACAGATGCCATTGTGCTGAATATAGGCGTTGATTTTCTTTTCAATGTCGGAATCAAACTCAAAAAGCTGCGAGAGCAATGCCGCAGCTTTCTGATATTGAGAATGATTGATTTTTCTTTCCTGTGTCATGCTGACGACCTCCTTAAATTTATTCAGAATGCTGGAAAAACTTCGCAAGACAAGGCGGCAAGGCAGCGAGGAACGGAGCATATGTAGATATGTGAGTACCGCAGCAACGCAGCCAACGCAGTATTGCGAAGTTTTAACAAGTTCTGCCTTATCTTTTATACTCAATCGGTTTGCTCAACCGTATAACCCCTGCAAGAGACACAAATACAACTGTCCCGGTGATTGCAAGGATCAGCTTTCCAACCGGATGGAACATCAGGGTGTTGAACCAGCTGCGGTTTAGGAAGTAAAGCAGCGGGATATTGCCGATTAATAGAATGGCCATGGTGATGAATTCCTTCATCGGCTCATAAAGCATGTATTCAAGCTCGGAAGCTACAATTCTCATATCTGAAAGCTTTGAAACAATGGGAAGCAGGGTGCTTTTCAGATTTTTGTCCTCCTGGCAGGCAATCAGTGCATCACACCACTCGCGGAAAACCTCATTGTCAATCTTGCTTTTCAATCCTTCTATCGCAAGCCGCACATTGGAATTGATAAGCCTGGTTTGATTGAAGAATCCCCTGAATACATCCACCACCGGCGGATTGAGATAGGTAATGTTCTCATCCACTGCCGTAATGATGCTCTCACACCTTAGATATGAAGCTGTTATTACCGACAATGCCGTTTCAAGCTCGCCATTGAGCTGCTTTTTGTAGAAGGCTGCTGTAAAAAGGACATACCAGAAAGGCAGCAGGGCAAACCCCACCGCAAGCACCGGTATCAAAAACATGTTGTCCATGGCAATGGCGGCAAATGCACCGGTTACAAATAAAGCAAGAGATGTTATGCAAAGCATCGAAAATTTGCTGCTCTTGTTGGTGGCCTGGAGTATTTCTCCGGTTTCCTGAATGATAAGCCGTATCCCTTTAACCTTTTTCTTTTGAGTGGCGGCTGTGATCCTTGCTTTTATAGAGTGGCCCCTGCGTCCAAAATGCTTCATTACACTGTCTGCAAACTCCAGTGGAGGGATGCTGAATAGAATGAATCCCCCTGCAACCATCCCAACAAAGGCTATAAATAGAAGCAACTTCATCGGCTCCCACCCCCCGTTATGAACTGCGCCAGCGTTTTCCCCGGCATGCCGTTTTCAAGCAAGCGTTTTTGAAGGTTCTCGGATATATCGCAAACCTTCTCAAACTCGCCAATTACCCTTACGCCGTCACCCAGCGCCTGATTTCCGCTGACGTTGAAACGAAAAAGAGTGCGGATTTTCCGGCTTCCGTCAGGTAAAATCTCGCACTCGGTGATTTCCATAATCTTTCTTGTTTTATCCTCAAGCTTTTTCACGAACATTACAATGGGAAAGGCTTCTGTAACAAGGTTATACAGCGTCCGGTCGTTTATATCGTATTTCTGTTTGCAGAGTGTTACCATTCTGTAATAGGTTGCTTCACAGGAATTGGCATGGGTGGTTGTTATAACTGCATGTCCTGTCCTGGCGGCTTCCTGTGCTGCAAAGGCCTCTGCCGATTTCATTTCACCCACACAGATAATATCCGGGTTTGAGGTCAGGGCATACTCCAGAAGCTTTTCCTGGTCGATATTCTGTTTTTCGTCGTCGCTGTACCTTGTTACGGTATGAATGACATTATTGACGATATTGCCGTTCCCGTCCTCTTTTACCAGGTCAAACTCACGGCAGCCGTTTTCTATCGTGAATATCCGCTTCTCATCAGGAATGGTGGACAGAAGCCAGCTCATGAGGGTTGTCTTGCCGCTTGAGGTCGCACCGGTCACGCATACGCTCACCCCATAGCGCAGAATCAGTGCAAGAAAGTCCAGCATTTCGGCTGTTGCCGTACCGTTTCCGATAAAATCCGCACGTTCAAGCTTTTGCGGGTTTACGATACGGATTGAAGCCGCTATGCCTTTATCCCTGTCTGTGACCGGATATCCGAACACGGTTATTCTTATATTGTTGGCCAGATGCCCTCTTACCATCGGCTGGGAATAATCCAGTATCATGCCGGATTTGTGCAGCAGCCTGCGGATTACGTCAACGGCATGCCCGGGACTGTTGAACCGCTCATCCGATGCGATGATATCCCCGTTGGCGTAGGTGATTTTAATGTCTTTCCACGAATTGATATTGATTTCCTCCACATCCTTAGCAAAAAGATATTTTGTAAGGAATGAAAACTCCACCATTTCGGAATACAGCCTGTCCACCAGCTCATCAAAGGTATATCCGTCAACTACCAGGCCATAGTCTATAAGGTATTTTGAAATATATGACCTGATCTGCTCTTTTTGCTCATCCGCCTTGTCGGATATGAGGCTTGAATACTTGCTTGAAATGTATTCCTGCACTTCCTTCAAAACTTCCGGAAACTCTTTTTTCACACTGCCCGTCTCAAAGAAAAGCTTTGCGTTATTCATTGAATACCTCCTTTAAAACAGCCCTCATGGCATCCTCAAACCTGCGTCCCTCTTTTGTTGCCGGAACCTCAAGGAGTCTGCCCGTTCGGTATTGTTCCTCCAGTTCGGCAACATAAGGAAGTTCAAAGTCTGTACCGCCATAACATTCCCTGATTTCAGCTTTTGGATGGCTACTCCTGAAGTTTGACAGAATTTTAATATGCCTGTCGGGATTAAAACGCCTTTCAAAAAGAAGCGGAAGCTGTGATGCGAAGTAGGAAACTCCTTTTAAATCACAGCTCCCGAGACGGAGAACCGCATCCGCTATTTCAAGCGCCACAGTTGAAAGAATATCTGCTGTTATATGGCTGGTGCAGTCAATGATTACATAGTCCGCAATGTGCCTTAACTGAATGAGCAGGTCCGTTGCTGCCGATTTTGTATAAGCCGGGTATGTAAAGACGTTTTCGCCCTTATGGTATCCCAAAAAGGCTAAATAGCTGTTCTTTTTCAGTGTCAGACAATTTGAAAAAATCCTGTCCTGCGTTATTTCTGCAGATGAAAGAACATTTCCAAGGCTCCTGTTTCCGGTTTCAATGTACGGCAGGATTACAGGGATCACCGGCACAAAGGGATCACAAAAGAGAAGCACGACGTCCTTTTCTTCTGAGAAAGCATATTTGCAAGCTTTACGCCGGTAAGGGTTTTACCGCTTGCCGGGCTTCCCCAGACAGCCAGTATCTGTTTATTGTACATTTTCCCGACCTCCCTGTCCTGATGAAACCACTGGAGTTTGTGTTGAGGATGTTGCCGGATTCTGTGTTGGTGCGGATTGCGGTAATATGGCTTTTGGATTTGCGGATTCCTGTTTCTTGAGCAGTTCATCCTGAACTTCAAGGAATTTCTTTGCGTTTTCAGCAGTCCCTCTATACACCAGCGCCATGTGAATTTTGCTTTTTGCCTCAAGGTCCGCCAGAATTCTTGCCTGGATTGTATTTGCAAGAAGGGTTACTGTAGACGGAAGCTGCTTTTCATCATTGTTTTTCTCGCCTTTAACCTGCACGTTCTCATCCATCCCCTTTGCGTTGGTTACCGCCAGCACCTCGACATATTGCAGCTCCGGCGGTATTTTGGTCTCCCGCATTTCCCCATAATCCGATGCTATAATGGAAACAATGTCCCCGGCTTTCAATTTGCCTGACAGGCCGAGGGCAAAGCTCTTTATGCTTACCGAAATGGCTTCTTTTGTGCCATCCAGCTTGTACAGGTATTCATTTTCTTCATATGGGTTATCTGTAAGATTTGATGTCAGGATATAATCCCCCCTCACCAGGTCTGCGGCAGCAAACTTACCCTTTAACTCATCCGCATTTTTCACCACGTTGTCCGGCAGATTGTATGCACCCACCTTAACCTTTTCGAATTTATCCGCTGTTATGGCGTCTCCTTTTTTGATGTCCTTTGTCACCCGGATTATCTCCGTTTGAGCCTTTAAAGCACTGTTGAAAAGCGGGGTAAGCCCGAAGCAGATCAGAAGCGATAATATGATGCAGGCCGCTCCTATAAAGGTTCTGTTTTTTAATAAGCAATTGAAGTTCATGTGCAAAATCCTCCTTATCTAACAATATATTTGTTTGCAGCTCTGCCGCCATCCGAATGGTATTGAGGTATAGTTCGAATGAAACCGGACTTTTCAAGGTAATGCAGGTTATTAGATGCAGCTTTCCTGGAAATTCCAAGGCTTCTGGCTATTTCTTTTATTGAGATTTGAAGTTCGCCGTTCTCATCCGCATTGTCTGTAAGCAGGGAGTAAATGAGCTTTCCGTTAGGCGGCACAGCAAGTGAACCAATGGCCTTATACTTCAGCATGGTATCCTTCACTTTTATTTCACGCTCCATTCATCAAGATATTTGTATGGGTAATACTTCTGCATTTTTGAGAAACGGACAATATTGCATATCTGGTCCGCCACCGACAGGTTTGTCTGGTCCTTGGTAAACGCCATGACACTTCCGGCAATGGAAGCAAGAAGCATTACAACACTTACTGCCACGTTTTTAGTCACAAGATAAAAACCAATGTCCAGTATTCCTGCAATTATAGTGGTTACCGCCGATTTAAAGAGTTCCTCCTTTCCAAAGCCGTCAAAGATTTCTGGTTTTACCTTTAACCCCAATGGGATATACAGGGTGTCCTTTTCCTGTTCGTCCATACGAATCACCTCCTTGAAAATGAGCATATGAGCATAAAAATAGCACCTGGGTTAGCAGGTGCTGGTTTTATCACTTTTTAATATATTGGAAGATAATATGGGTTTTGTTCGTTATCTGAGTTTTTTGAAATAAACAGTATTTCTACGACTCGTTACTGATGTCTATAACTATAAACACAGCAGTCTTAGAGAATCGATATTACTGGGATCCAGGAAATAGGTACATAGAAACAAATAGTTCATTATAACAAAGTTAACCGTCCCCACTTGCACAATAATTATGGGAGAGGTCTACAGTCTAAAAATTCTTGAGTCTTTCCGTTTCTTCTTCTATTGTCTTTTTATTAATGCGTTCAAACAGAATGGTTACTGTCCCTATTTTTGAACCTGATGGCACCTCAGTATACTCCCAATCTAGAGTTTCAATTTGTAGCATATTCCGAATTTTATTTGATGAAGTGGGAAGGAATGGCTCCAGCAGTGTTGAAAGGTTAGCAATAATCTGAACACATGTATGAAGCGTTTCCTTGCATTTTACTATGTTATCTTTTACCGTAAGCCAAGGTTGTTCCTCGTCAAAATACTTATTTGCTGAACGAATAAATGAAAATACTGTTTCAATGGCATCCTTGAAATTACCTTGTTCAATGAGGTCTCCCACTATTACATAGAGTTCAGTTAGTGACTTTCTGATGTCAGGATTACACTGGCCTTCCGGCACTTTACTATCAAAGTACTTCTGTATGAATACAAGACTTCTATTAACAAAGTTCCCGTAAGCACCAAGCAATTCTCCATTATGACTATTAATGAATTCCCTCCACGAGAAGTCAGTATCTCGCTTTTCAGGGCCATTGGCTATGAAGAAATAGCGAATGGTATCCGGATTATAACGTTCAAGTAGATATGCTATCCAAACTGCCCAATTCTGGCTGGTGGATATCTTTCTGCCTTCAAGGGTTACGTATTCGCTTGATATTATCCTATCAGGTAAATGAAGGTTTCCATGAGCCTTAAGTAATGCAGGTAGAATAATTGTGTGAAAAGGAATGTTGTCTTTGCCGTGTACGTAATAATGCAGAGAATTTTCTGACCATATAGATTCCCAGTTTGCACCGCATGATTGTGCCCATTTCTTGCTTGCTGAGAGATATCCTAAAACTGCTTCAACCCATACATATATCTTTTTGCTTTCAAACCCTTCTATTGGCACAGGTATACCCCATTCCAAATCTCTCGTCACAGCTCTATCTCGAAGACCCTCGTCAATATACCTTTGTGACAGACCTATAGCATTAGCTCTCCAACCACAAGAACAGTTGATGTATTCCTTAATGAACTGCTCCAGTTTTGATAATGCCAGAAAGAAGTGCTCAGAAAGTTTGAAAACAGGAGTTTCACCACAGATCCCGCACCTTCTGTCATTTAAGTTAGATGGTTCCAAAAGGGACCCACAGACATCACATTGGTCCCCCTTTGCACTACTTCCGCAGTTGGGGCATCTACCTACAACAAACCTGTCTGGGAGAAACTGATTGCATTTATCACAGAATGCTTGTTCTATGGTTTTTTTATAAATATATCCGCTCTCCAAGAGATTTATAAAGAACTCTTGAACAAAACTAATGTGGTATGAATCATTGGTATGGTTATACAACTCATAAGAGAATCCGAGCTTATCAAAACATTCTTTGAATTCCCTATGATAATGATTGGCGATTTGTTCAGGGGAAACACCTTCCTTGTTTGCCCGAATTTGAATAGGTGTACCGTGACAATCGCTTCCTGACACGTAGCACACATTATGTCCCTTCAATCTGAAATACCTTGCTAAAACATCACCAGGCAGCAAAGCAGCAATGTGACCGATATGGAGTGACCCATTTGCATATGGCCAAGCTCCTCCAATAAATACGTTCATTGATAGCACCTCCTAATTTTCTAAGATATCTGAGTACATCTAAAATACAAATAAAAAAGCCCTCACCTCCAGGTATTATCCTGGGGACGAGAGCATTATACTTCGTGGTACCACCCCGGTTCGCCGACTACTTACGATGTCAGCCTCAACAAGTACGTCAAGATAAATGAACCCTGATTATACTCTGGCACTATAACGGATGCATCCGTCGCAGTCTAAACCCAAAAAGGATTCGGTGCGAAAGCTCCAAGACCATCTTCAGCCATCTATTCTTTGCTCCTTCTCAGCTTACTGGAGTTCTCTGTAGAAGACATTGATAGCCTACTCTTCTCTTCATAGCATCTATAGTATTTCCATTTTATTATATTCTAATATGGATAGCTTTGCCAGTCAATATATTAATTTTTCAATTTTTCATTTCGTAGAATTATGAAATACTGAAATCAAAAATAATATATTGCAAACGAAGTAAATTTACAGCAAAAGTAAGCCAGAAATTAAGAGTACAAAGTACATATACTTATCAATGTAAGAATATACATATTTTCTTACATCCTATAAACCCATATGTCTCAGTTATATCAGTCCCACAGTGGTAATTATGCCATTAGGGTCTTTTTGTATGCCTATTTTTAGTATGCATTTTCCGTAGAATCACGAAATCATACATTCCAAAAAGGTACCATTACCACGGCAACAGTTGAGACATTGAAGGACAAGAAGGATATTGAACTACTCAAGACAGCACTTAAAGCAGAGGAGCATCTTCTGAATTCATTACACCAAAAGCTGTATGTAAGCTGCATAAAATATACATTTTACACATTCAATAATATTGTCGCAAATAATGTTAGTCTCACATAAAACTTTCACACAAAATAACTCAAAACCAACTCTTTGATCTGCCATATGCTTTCCGCAATAACATAAAACACTACCGTATTCCTTGCCCTCTTCTTATACATAGCCGCCTCTTCCTCATTCATCCCCATCCGTACAAGGCAGTAAACAACCCGGAATACTGCCCCTGTACGAATGAGTATCACAAAGGCATCAGCCATCTGTTTAAGCA
Organism: Clostridiaceae bacterium; assembly: GCA_012839865.1. Classification (GTDB taxonomy): domain Bacteria; phylum Bacillota; class Clostridia; order CAYPLH01; family DUMO01; genus DUMO01. The sequence goes on along the minus strand of DUMO01000030.1, from coordinate 1,422 downwards.
AATCCATTCCCGATGCCTCCTCACTTAAATGCTCCCTTGGCCATCTGTACCAAGCGAACTGATTGATATACTGTTCCCATAGCTCCGGACGGGCTGCCCCCTGAAACAATCATAAATTCCTGAAGGAACTTAGGTGTCTTCACTGAAAGCATGACTGCTGCAAGCCCCCAAAAAACATGACCATTCAGCATCAATCCCACACCAAGCTTTGCAAGAACTATTTGAACTATAACCGCTAATGTACTCTGGAAAAATTTCTGCATATAGCTTCTGAACACACCTTTGTCACTATCCAGAAGCCCGACACAGGCAACAGGCAGGCCGATTCTCAGAATCAGAATTTCAAGCCCCCTCATTAGAAACTGGACATACAGGAAAAAGAAGACGATAAAGAAAATAAGCGATACAATTCCGGTAAACAAACCTGCCGAAGATATTCCGCTGATGAATGTGGTAAAATCCTCCCGCATTCCTGTTCCAACGGCTGTCAGCAGCTTATTGGTTAATTCATCAACAATATCAGCTAGCCACCAATAAAGAACAGGAAAGGATACAGCGACAGCCAGTGCTTTGAAAAAGTTGGTAAGAAGTAAAAGAGGGTCCGCATCAGCATCCCCCTCTGTCCAGAGTATATACGTTTCGAAGCCCTTTTTAAGAAATTTCAGCACAATCAGACTTATACCAAACCCGAAGAAAATGTTGAAAACCTCAGTAAATCCGTTTGTACCAAGCAGCGTGGTCATATACTGCTCTGCGTAGAGGGTCATTGGCACAAGCCCTGATAAAATATTGTTGACGTAGGCAAGACAGCCTGTAAGAATTGCTGCAATCAGAAGAACCAGTAACACTTCCACGCCAGCTCACCTCCTGTATAAAGGGAAAGTACAAGATATGCAAAAAAGCCGATACATAAGAATACAGCCAACGGAACACTTCTCTGCTTTGTTACAAAAGAATATATGCAGGCTGGAATGGCGGCAAAAAGCAATATCACTGCAAGTCCGAACATGCCAAAGCAAAACCCCATCGCCGCCATAAGCTTTATATCACCACCTCCAACACCGCCATATTTGACTGCAATGATCAAGAGGCTTATACCTGGCAGCAAAAGCCCTACGATTCTATCCATCAGAGGAAGGTATGGAATTTTAAAGAAGAAAGCGGATACACCGCCGACCAGAAGGATTGCAATCCAGGTCCAATCGGGTATGATCCGCTTTTTAAAGTCTGTGATTGCCGCACAAATCATCGGGATAGCGCATAGCATCATCATAATCCGCTCCCCGTTGTGACATCTGTTCTGTTAACTTAATAATAAAAATGAGACCTGAAACGCCTCTGGTATAATGGAATCACCAACATAACCATTACCTCCCAGAAAGGAGCGTTTAGGTCTCATGACTATTATACCATCAAGCGTAG
>DUMO01000004.1 GCA_012839865.1 Clostridiaceae bacterium | reverse complement strand
TTAAAAATTTGTTGCACAGCTAATCCCTCCAAAATACTTTTACAACAGATTTTAATGCTGACCTGTACAATTTGCAAATTGTTTTCAAATTATTACGGCTTGCTTTATTAAAAATGGACTCCTGTAGCCTGACGATCTATGAGGAGATTGGCACTTTTTAATCTGACAACCTACACTATGAGCTAGAAATGACGAAGCTATTCCAGGACAGGGATAAGGAAGGGTACGATTGGGAAAAGGATACTGAAAAAGTGCAGGCGTTACTTGATAAGATAAATGAAGTGGCACAGACGGTCGGATATGATTTTAGTGGCAGCGGGTTGTCAGGCTTTGCATTCGCAATGCAGGACAATACTTTTGAGGAGGAACGGCTGAAGGTTATTGATGCCCTGGTGAAAGAGGACGAACAGCTGGCTCAGCTAAGAGATCAATACAGCAGCTTATATGAAGCACAAAAGAAACTTATAGAATTTGACCTTGGAGGTACCCTTGAAGAGCAGGCACAAAAATACTACCAGTTGACGGAGGCTGAACAGGAAAGGTTCATGGAAGCCATCGGGAAGGTTTCGGAGCTGGAACGCAAAATGAAAGAGCTGCCAACAGACAAGAAGATTAACATTGACGTTCTTGCCAGGTACATGAGTGAGAGTAATCCGCATAAGGATTCCTATCAAGACCATTATCCTTACGGAGACTATTATCCGCATGCAGAAGGTGGTGTGCTGACCAGGCAGCATGTCGGATTGGTTGCCGAGGCTGGCCCGGAAGCTATTATTCCCCTATCCTCTACCCGGCGAAACCGTGGTGTAAGTCTTTGGGAGCAGGTAGGAAGAATCTTTGGTATGAATGCCCTGGATAAGCCATTTAAAGCATATGATGACGGCGGCATTGCAGGGAATATCTTTGAATTGCCTGAAACAAATGTGATGGTGGATGCACCGAGGGAAGCAAAGCCTGTGGTACTGCCGGTATCTTCAGGAAATACAAACAACCAAACGATAAGTCTGACATTACAGGCTAAACCAACATATAAAATCGAAAGCGCAGCCAATGAAGAAGACATCCTCCGGATCATCAGAGAAAACAACATTGAGCTGGCCGATGAGATGCTGGAAACCATCGCTAAAATACTTCCTGCCATCTTAAAAAATACGGTTATCGTACCGGGGGGTGCATAAACATGGATTTTTACCTGACAGATATTAAAACCAACAACCGAATCCACTTCCCGGTAAACCCAACTCTGGTTCCTGTGCCGGGGCGGGCTGCAATGATAGAATACAATTTCATGGACAAAGGCACCAGGCTATTCCCTAACGGAAATGAGGCGGAGGAAATCTGCTGAATTCCCGAAAGATGACCATAAGAGGCTAAATGAAGTCTTAAGACGTGTCAAAGGTAAGTTCATTCTATCTTATAATGATTGCGAGTACATCAGGGAGCTTTACAGGGGCTTCAAAATCGAAGAAGTAAGCCGTGGGCATAACCTTGTAGGGAGATATTCTGATAGAGGACGTAGCTATAAAGAGTTAATCATCAGAAACTATTAATTTTTTTTTGATCTGATTGTACCTTAACAAGATACAATGTCCCTTATAAGCAACAAATGTATTTTATGATGATGCAATTTCCTCAAAAAACAGAGAGGAGGTTGTGTTGTGATAAAGATTCATTTGTCAAAAATACTAGGAGAAAAGAGATGGTCTCAAGCTGAGTTAGCTAGGCAAACCGGGATAGGTAAAAACACTATATCAGAGATTTATAATGAATTTACAGAAAGGATAAATCTTGATTACGTCGATTTGATATGTGAAGCCTTAGATTGTCAGGTTGGTGATTTATTTGAGTTCAGCCGAACCTTCCATTACATACACTATCCCGTTAGGGTTCAATTCCCGGACCATTTCGACTACTGCGGCAGTTACCCGCCAATCGGTAGTAATGCCGTTCATTTCCTTTGCAAACAGCTCTCCTGTAACATCGTTGTGCTTTTGAACCAGGTTAGGCTTAATAACTACAGTCTGCCCGTCTTTTACAATATCCTTCAGCCCGCCGGCCAGATTGACTGCATTTCTGACCATTTGCTTTATCTCATCACTTGTAATGTCTTTTGCCTGCTCCTTTTCCGACCTGACTATGGCTACCAGGGAACGCTTCATTTTCAGAAGCTCTTTATCTGCACCGGAATTGCCAGGTTCATTTGGTGCGGCAGTGTCCCCGTTTCCACCACCGGGAGGTGTGGCATGAGAATTGCCATCCGTATACTCAACCGTTTCTCCTCTTGGCATGTTCTCGGGGCTATTCCCGGCACCGACCCTGTCCAGTTGCTCATTTATCCTGTTATCTTCATATCTTTTCAGGAAAGAATCAAACATGCCGATTCTTTCACCAATAACCGCTATAGCCAGCAATGACAATAATGTAATCAAAATGTATCTCTTTGCAACACTTTTTCGCATATCCTTTTAGAATCCTCCCTGACTACTTCAAATCAATTCGCAAGACATCCCGTAAAAAAACTGAAACCTGTATTCAAACATATATTATGCCCGCAAAAATAGAAAAAACAACCAACAGCATAACATAAAAAATAATAAATGCCGGTTTTAGTATGGCCGCAACTGCTGCCAGGGACGTAATTCTGGTGGCCGGTCCTACTGTGAAGAATGACAATGCCGCGCCTTTGCTCATTCCCTGTTTTATCAGCGAACTGACAAGGGGTATGGTTGCACCCCCGCAGGCATATAAGGGAATTCCCAGGATTGATGCTACGGCCACAGATACATTGCTTTCAGGTCTGAATATAAAATTAATCCATCTGCCTGGTATTGCAATTTCTATGACAGCTCCTGCAATGATTCCAATAACCATATAAAACCCGGTATATTCCAATGTTTTTAACATCCCCGAAAATAAAGATTTGTAGGAAAAATGCTTTTCTTTATGCTGCATTGCAGAAATCCCTTCCACACGGGAATTCACTATCCATTTTTCAGGAATCAGGTATAAAATCAGCCCTGTTAAAACACTGAAAACAAATGCCGCCAAAGTTCTGGCAATGCTCATTTCATAACCGATACCTCCCCATGTCATTATAAAAAGCTGAGGGTTCATCATGGAGGAGGCTGATAAAAATGAAACAAGAGGTGCAATCGGCACTCCTGAAACAAACAGTTGGACAACCACAGGCACGGTACCATAAGTGCAAAGGGGAGATATAATTCCAATTATCGAAAAAATAAATACTGATAAAACCCTAAACCTGGAAGCTCCGTTTTTAAGGTTTCGGGTAATGGGAACCAGTTTTAAAAGTTCACCTATAACAGTGCCTGCCACAAGATAAGGTAAAAAGTTCAGTAATGTATTTCCCGCACGGCTTAAAACCTGTATTGAGTAGTATAAAAAAGGTTCCATTAACTTCTTTCCTTCCGCCTGTTTATATAAAATGCCAATTGCCGACTGCCTGGTATTTCCAATGCTTAATTATCCAATATTATACATTATTATATCCAAATTTCATATGATAAATAAATCAAGTAATCTATTTTAAGAACATCTGGTATAATGTTGGTGCATGTTATTTTTTAAAAGTTTAAAGATAAGCAGTTTAGCAGTCTGTATTATAAAGTGCAAATGAAATGGTGGTGTAAAATGGCATATATAAAAGGTTCACACGAGTTTTTCATGAAGGAAGCCTTAAAAGAAGCTGAAAAAGCATATAAGAAGAGGGAAATTCCTGTCGGAGCTGTAATTGTGAAAGACAGTAAAGTGATAGCACGGGGGCATAATGAGAAAGAGATAAAAAACAACCCGATAAACCATGCTGAGATTTCCGCAATCCAAAAGGCTTGCAAGAAGCTTGGATCCTGGAGGTTATACGGCTGCAGCCTTTATGTAACCCTTGAACCATGCCCCATGTGCGCAGGTGCCTTAATTCAGGCCAGGCTGGACAGGGTTGTAATAGGCACTCCCGATCCGAAAGCAGGAGCTGTAGGTTCAGTCATTGATATACTGGCGGATGAAAGGTTCAATCACAAGGTTGAAGCTTGCAGTGGAGTGTTGCAGGATGAATGTGCGCAAATTTTGAAGAAATTTTTTATGGAATTAAGAGAGGGAATGCATAAAAATCTGCGGTAAAAATACATGTAACAATGGATAAGAACGGCGCACTCTATTAAGCTGTCATGGAGTACCATCCGGCATACACTTCAAGGGTGCAGGATTAACAGCTTTGCCGAATGTTATTCCGAAAGCTCTTGTAAGCTTTGGAAGCTCCATATACCAAAAGGTATGTCTGGTATCTAATTGTACTTTCGTATAATCATACCATGGGATTTAAACATCCCAAACTTCTCATAAAACCCCTGCATTTTTTTGTCACACATCAAATCAATACAAGTAAAATCATCAAGCAATTCCAGCATCGTTTTGAAAAGGTTGCTCCCGATACCTTTATGCTGATATTCAGGAAGCACCTCCAGCATTGGTATAAATGCAAAATGCACCATATCGCTTATAGCATTTATAAAGCCAACAACTCTTGAATTTTCTTTATCATATGCCAATACAACAAAGCTGCTGTTTTTGAGTATTATGTAGTGCTGTTCAGGTGTAAGGGGTTTCACCCAGCCAACAAAAAAGCCGTTTAAATCATTTGGGTTTATACTCTCAAGGGAGGTTCTGTACTCAATCATGGAAAATACCTTCTTTCAGCATTGACTGCCATTAGTTTCCAATCCATTTGATGAATGCTGTTTTGTCTTTGCTGTTAAAACCACACTTTTCATAAAACCTTAATGTATTTTCATTTTTCGCCCCGGTAAGCAGCATTACCTTATAGCATCCTGCGCTTTTTGCAATCTCAACAGCTTTTTGCATCAAGGCCCGGGCATATCCCCTGCCCCTGTAATCCTTATGGGTTACAACATTTTCAATTAAAGCGTAAGGCCGCATTCCCCGCGTAAGATTTTTTATTATCACAACAGTTACACTTGATATGATTTTGCCCTCAATTTCTCCAATCAATATATGATAATTTTCATCAGCAATTATTTCATTCCAGAGGGAATAAAGTTCCGGTGTTTCCGGCAGCTTTTCGCTCTCGTGCAGGTGCAAATACAATTCCTGCAATCCGTCAAGGTCGAATTTCTCAATTTCCCGAATCAGCATAATACACCTCTTACTTCTCAAAATCCTTGTACATAAGACTGGATTGTATGCCGGTATTGTTTTGATACTTACCGCTGTAATGTTTTATATAATCACCCTGAATGGTGTGATAATATATCTGGCAGATTTCTATACCCGGATAAATCCTGACCGGCTGAACGCACTGAATCTCAAGTGTCCAGTAGCCACTGAATCCAACATCACCAAACCCGGCGGTTACATGGATATAGACTCCCAGCCTTCCTACAGAAGAACGTCCCTCCAGCATCGGAACGTACCCGTTGGTTTTTGTGTATTCCACCGTCCTTCCCAGGTATAATCTCCCCGGCTCCAGCACAAGGCCTTCTTCAGGCAAAATTATTTTTTTGCATTTATTGGGCTTTTTCATATCCAATACTTCTTCTTCATAGACCAGAAGTTCATTATGCAAATGAAGATTATAACTGTTGGGGTTAAGACATTTCTCATCAAAAGGTTCGATAATTATCTCTTTACCAATATGCTTTCCAATTTCAAGACCTGATAATATCAATCAAAACGCCTCCATGTAAAAGAATTCGGTGATATTGATTCATGACAGTTCTTCCAACACATCAATCAATTCCAGCCAGTCATGTATATGCAAATGCTCACAATTCGGGCTCATCCCACTTTTTTGCTCAAGCCACGTATTCTCAACTGTTCTATTATCATACCAAACAGGAAACATACCAACTGATGCAGAACCTTCAACGTCTGCTTTTATGTTATCCCCGCAAAACCAGACATCTTCGGCACGTAGTCCCGACTTTTTCAGTGCAAGTTCAAACAGCATGGAATTAGGTTTGCGGAACATATAATCACTGGAAGCTATGACAAATTCAAATTTATTTCGTGGCAGCAAACGGTTTATCCGTTCCGTCAAAGCGGAGCCCGACCAGCCAATATTGCTGATTACACCGCTCCGGATACCATTACTGTTTATATAATCAATCATTACATCGGCATTTGGCATAACGCCTCCCGGGGAGGCATTGTCCCAAAGTATTTTCTCCACTTCCGGCAACGGAATGGACAGTTCGATTTCAAGGTATTCATACATAAACCTTTGAAACTGCCGCTCATGCATTTCCAGCCCCATTTCCCTGACAGGTCCGATTTTTTCAAACAACCATTGTGAAAAATCATTTACTTGTTCAGGTGTTAGATTGTTCTTATTGCTCTTTATGTACTTAAAAAGTGCCTCTGCACCACGCAAACCGTTAAACCCCATCTCATAAAGCAGCGTGTGCCCATAGTCGAATATTATCATTTTGGGTTTATTTATCTTCATTCGGGATCCCCCTTAAGTTAATCCTGCAGCCAGGCAAACCTTTCTGATTGGGCTATATCTTTTCTCATGCCTTATCCTCGATTTCTTTCACAGGCTTTTGCAACGATATTCCCATTTCTTTGGCAATTGCTTTTATACCTTTCTCTTCTTCTACTACAGAAAATTAATTCCAAAACTATTTATTCTCATATTTAGCCAACTTATTGATAATTATAGCATATTAATGCATCGAGAAGATGCAGATAATTTTTCAATGTCAGCATCCTTCACAGAACTTTACAACTGGTAAACCAAAGCACATCTCCTTTATATAAACATATATTAGTACTATAAGCATATGAAGGGAGCGAACATTATGTATAATTCGCCGAATATTGGTCAGTACCCGTGCAACATTAATAATCCAATGTATAACCCATATTACATGTACCAGTGTCCATACTTTGCCAACAACCCATTGCTCAGTCCGGACTTTTGGTACCAGTTTCCAAATCATTATCTTCCATACATGAATAAAGCTAAGGCCGGTGCTCCAATTATATTGAAGGATTACGGAGCATCTCCCTTTGCAGTTGACATTGAAGAAGCTGCAAAGCAAAATAATAATTTCCGTCTCGCTTTGTGGACAGGAAAGCATTTGCAGGTTACCTTGATGAGCATAAACGCAGGAGAAGACATAGGCTGGGAAGTCCATCCGAGCCTTGATCAATTCATACGCATCGAGGAGGGGCAGGGCATTGTTAAAATGGGTGATAAGAAAGATAAACCGGATTTTCAAGCCAATGTATACAAAGACTACGCGTTCATTATACCTGCAGGCACATGGCACAATCTGATCAATACAGGCAAAATGCCAATAAAATTGTACTCTATATATGCACCACCTCAGCATCCCTTTGGCACAGTTCACAGAACCAAAGCTGATGCCGAAACGGCTGAAAAAGGGCATGCCCGCTTTGAATGAGTGCTGTAGAAACCAGACAGGCAAACTCTCAGGATATACTGCAAAATAGACCCTTAAGCGCATCGCTAATAAAAAGACACTTGCCCGAACTGTTTAAAAGTGATTGTTGATTTTCCTTTTATCTGTATGTTACAATATTGTAGCAATAATGCTCATTACACTTTGGTTGCATAAAATAAGGAGAAGTACCCAAGTGGTTGAAGGGTCCGCACTCGAAATGTGTTGGGCAATGTGGAAGTTGTATAGTTGGAAGCCTTGATTTATGTGGTTTCTGCTGCCCTTGGAGTTCGAATAGAAGTGAATTTTTGAGCTGTTCTATCCGAGTTCTATCCGGGGCATTTAAATAATTTAACTTGGAGGGTTGTCCGAGAGGCTGAAGGAGCTGGTCTCGAAAACCAGTGTACCGCAAGGTATCTAGGGTTCAAATCCCTAACCCTCCGCCATCATGGAGCTGTTAATACTA
>DUMO01000029.1 GCA_012839865.1 Clostridiaceae bacterium | reverse complement strand
GATGCCGGTTACAGTGTATTCTTCCAATAAAGCTTCAAGGGTTTCCCTGACTGTAAGTTTAAGTTCTTTAACAATTTCACCCAGAGTACCGACTATTTCGCCAAGAGTATATTTGCCCAACAGTTCTTTGAATGCAGCAAGATTTTCCACAATGTCGTCATTATCTTCCTCGTCTTCTTCGTCATCCTCTGTATCATCCTGACTATCATTGTCATTTTCATTATCTTCATCATCTTCATTATCAGTCTCATCTTCACCTGTTGTTTCGTCTTCATCGCCGGTATTATCTTCACCTTCGGCATCATTTTCGCCGCCAGTATTGTCTTCACCTTCGGTATCGCCTTCGCCTTCAGTACCGTCCTCACCTTCAGTACCATCTTCGCCTTCGGTATCGTCCTCACCTTCAGTACCGTCTTCGCCTTCGGTACCGTCCTCGCCTTCAGCACCGTCTTCTTCGCCTTCGGTATCACCTTCACCTTCGGTACCGTCTTCGCCTTCTGTATTGCCTTCATCATCGTTATTATCAGTTGTTTGGTCAGGTGTTATTATATTTTCGGGGGGTTTTTCAAAAATAACTTCTTCTGACTTGACTTCAGCCTCTTTTACGGTTCCCTCCCCCTTGACCTCTGTTTTGTCCTCCAGGACCAATTTATTTACAACCGTGGTTTCGGTTAAGTTAAGGGTTGCATTCCCTCCGCCTTCCCTGACCACTATTTCTTCAATATTTGTATTCCCCTGGGTTGTAATGGTTACATTCTCTGCTTCAACAGTTACACTGCTGAAATCACCCTCCAGGATAATCTCTTCGCCTTCTGCATCTTCAGAAATTACAACCGTAAGATTGTTTACATCGGTCGCCACAATCCTGACTTTGCCGCCAACACGCTGAACAGCAATGTTCTTATATTGTCCTCCGTTTATGTAAATACTGTCCTTACCGCCTCCTCTTATGTAGGTCTCGCCGTCCACAACGATGTTATCCAGATACACTGCCCCGGTACCTACCTCCTCGGATATGGTAAGGTTCCCTGAAATAGTAATGTTTCTAAGCCTGACATCCGGGGATTTTATATCAACATCCTGGTTCAGCGCCATCATTCCGGTTTCCGGTCCAAAGGTTCCCGGCCTTTCATAGGCCAACCTGGTCTCCATAAACCGGGAATATATCCTGTAGAAAAATACCGCTGCTTCAGCCCTTGTTGTAAAAGCACGGGGATTTAATCTCTCTCCGTCTCCCTTTACAAAACCTTCTTTTATAAGTGTAACAATGCTTTCAAAGGCATAATCCGCGACATCATTACTGTCGGTAAAATTATCCAGTACTGCGATATCTTCCGATTCTGCAAGTCCAAACAGTTTTACAAATACCCTGAAGCATAACACCATCATGTCCTGCCTTGAGATGTTTTCCTTCGGATTAAAGAGGTTGTTTCCGACACCTTCGACAAGTTTCAGCTTTTTTGCAATTCCAATTGGTTCGTAATAATATGTACCCGGTTCAACATCGTCAAAATTACTGTCTACCGGTGCTGTAAGACTTAAGGCTCTTACAAGCAAAACCAGAAAATCAGCCCTTGTGATATTGGCTTTCGGAGTGAAAGTGCCTGCACCAGTACCTTTTATGATGCCTTTTAATGCCAGCTTCTCAACAGCCTCCCGGGCCCATTCCACATCCTTCAGGTCATTGAATGTAATCCCGGCTTGGAGTTCCCCACTTTCTGTTTCTTTGTCATTGCCATCTATTTTTGCATTTGCTAATAAATAAAGCAGTTGAAGTAATTTATACTGCTCTAATTTCTCGTCTAATCCAATTGCATGAGCCGGATTTGGCAAAATGCCGGCTACTAATGTTACAATAATCAAAATGGAAAGAAACCTTTTTGCAATATACATTTTCCTTTCACCTCATCAAAATATAAAAATGCATTGCATGACCCAAATTTTAATTGGAGAATATTATAACATTTCAATCTTTAATCTCTATCCCCTTTACCTTTAGAGAAGGTAAAGAAATTCTAAAGTTTTTACTTTTTCGGGCAAATATCCTGTTTTTTCAGTTTTCTGTTTGCAAAAAAATTTGATAAAAACACGCATAAATGAACAATTTCAGGAGAAATGTCAGCAGTTGATATGATACATGGCAGAATATTGGCAAAGCCCGTTAAAATATAGTATAATTTTATATGTAGTAATAATTTTGTTGTGATTGTGGCGGAATACTGCCAAAGGGAAGGGGGCAAACTCCCTGGCAGAAGAAAAAATAATGATAGTGGACGACGAATTGGTTGTACACGAAATTCTTACCCATTATCTTAAGAGAGAAGGCTTTCAGGTTCTTTCGGTATACAGCGGAGACCATGCCATGGACAAAATCGTTACCGACAAGCCCGACTTAATACTGTTGGACATTCTGCTGCCGAGAATGGATGGACTGGAAATCTGTCACGAGATCCGCAAGATATCCGATGTGCCCATTATTTTTATTACATCAAAGGATGCCACCCATGAAATAGCACTTGGGCTTGGCATCGGTGGAGACGATTATATCAAAAAGCCATTTTCGACTGTTTGAATATATTGCCCTGATGAGTTATAGGTTTTGACAATTTTTTCAAAAGAAGTTTTTTTGAAACATTATATTCATTAATAATCTCTTTCTTATGATTTGCTCCCTGTTCAAAAATATTTGTGCATAGCATATGGTCCGAATAAATGAATCTTACAGCGAATATTATTTAGTTCAATTGGAATTGCAGCATTCTTCATTTTTATCTCCGGGAGAATGAAAAAACTGTTACTATTTTGTCTTAAACCTGCATTCAGGGTAATTGCTGCACCTCTTAAACTGGCCATACTTGCCCTTTTTCCATACCAAATTGCCTCCACATTCAGGGCATATATTTTACAGGAAAAAAGAAGGCGGTATGCAAAATCTCAGCTACAACTGTTTTCATTTTTTATATTTCAAACTTCGCAAAAAACCTCTTGAATCATAGTACTAACAGAGTTAAAATTGAAGTGCAAGTAATATTTGGACAATTAACTCAGCTGGGAGAGTGCTATCGTCACAAGGTAGAAGTCGAGGGTTCGAATCCCCCATTGCCCACCAAAAGCGAGCCAGGCAAACAAAATTCTTTTGTCTGGCTCGTGTGTTTATAGACTTCTTTTACCCATCATTTTTTAACTGAACAAGACTTTGATTTGAATATCATAAATTCCTATACAAACATAAAACCATGCATTTGTAAAAGGCACGCTGCCTTAAGATAACTTCCGTCAAATTACAGCTTCCCCCCGCAATAGGGGCAATAGCTAAACTCCGCAGGCACATTGGTTCTGCAGTTTGAGCAATACTTAAAGGGGTAGTTATTGCTGACAGGCCGAAGATTTTCTTTTCTGATTTCAGTATTTTGGTTTTTCTCAAATTCCCTGCCAACCGAAGGATCCAGTTCATAAAGACTGCCACAGCAGGAGGTTTTTGCAAAATACCTGACATTCCACCTGAAAACCGGAATGAAAAATATGTGAAAATACCTGTACAACTTGTGGATTTCGTATTTGGTCAACCTTCCACACGAGGGACATTCAACATTGTTATAAGTTCCAATATGTTTATCCTTGTCCTGTATGCCAAAAAACGCTACAAAAAACATATGATTCACTCTTTTTCCTTAACCACTTTGATTCTATATATTAATATAACCAATAAAACAATAATATCAACTAGAAAATGAAAGGAGTCCTTTGAAATAATTTCTCAGACCGATACAGCAAAATTTCAAGGATAAATCACTTTAAATATTAAAACAAGCTTACCTGCTTCGGTTGCTGCTTGCATTCATAAGTATGCAAAAACTTAAAAATCGCATCATTACTGCAGGCAATGCCATGTTTTTTGCAGGTATCGTAAAAAATGCCCATCAACTTTTCGTTGTTTTCACTCATTAATTCATATCTGTAACCATATTTTTTTTGATACTTTTGCTTAAGCCCGGGAAAATGTTCATCCAGCTTCGAATAAAAATATTCCCGGTTTCCTTCTCTTAATGTCATCCCCATGCCAAAACAAATAATTCCATGTACCCTGGCCTTGACACAGTAATCCAGGACGCCTTTTATGTTTTCTTCCGTATCATTTATAAAAGGTAGAATCGGGTCTAGCCACACAACCGTCGGAATATTATTGTCCCGCATGATTTCCAGCACCTCAAAGCGTTCCCTTGTGGTGCAAACCAACGGTTCTAAAATTTTGCACAAATCTTCATCATAAGTCGTAAGGGTTATCTGAACAACACACTTAGCCTTTTGGTTTATGCTTTTTAGAAGCTCCAGGTCCCGTAAAATTCTGTTCGATTTTGTCAGGATGCAAAGCCCGAAACCATAATCTCGGATAATTTCAAGGCATTTTCTTGTATAATTCAGTTTTGTCTCAATATGCATATAAGGGTCGCTCATGGACCCTGTGCTGATCATGCATTTTTTGCGTTTTTTCCTAAGGGCTGCTTCCAGTAATTCCGGAGCATTAACTTTAACCTCCACATCCTCAAAATTGTGCTGCATGTTGTAACACTTACTCCTGCTGTCGCAGTAAATACAGCCATGGGTGCAGCCCCGGTATATATTCATTCCGTTGTGTGGAGACAAAATCGCCTTTGCTTCTTTATAGTGCATATTGGTTTTCCTTAAAATGTAAAATTGAATAATATCAATAATCAAAATCCGATAAGATGCCGGGCTTTTTCTAGCCTTGCATCTCCATTTTATCTCATCATAACTGACAACTACATGTCATATTCTATATACGCTTAATCCACCTAATCTTTCAGCTGCTTCCTATCAACCTTTCCCACAGCCGTATACGGTAATTCATCAACAAAGGTTATTTCCTTAGGCATCTGAAATCTTGCCACACGTGGACGCAGCCATTCCAGAAGCTCCTCTTGGGTTAAACCGGAACCTTCCGCCAAAAGCACAAATGCCTTCAACCTCTGGCCAAATCCTTCATCGCATATTCCTGCCACAGCCACATCTTCTATTTTGGGATGGCTCCTTAGCACCTGCTCAACATCAGCCTGCCGGTTGAGGAACGCTTTATTTTCAGGTTTTCATCCGAGCATAGATTATGCAGATTGCTGATTGCAGGCAAGCTATCGTGATAACTTAAAATCTTCTCTTTCGTATAAGACGAGCCTTCAATCAAGGAACTCAACTCAAAGTCATATATAATCAGATGAAAATCTGTTTTGCTCAATATATTATCGAACTGGCTGCCGCTCATTTCAGCATTAAGCAAGTATATATCAGCTCCCGATTGGGACACGGCAAATAAAGCCTTGACCAGGCTGGAATGGTTTTTGCACAGAAAACCTACCTTATGGCCGCTTACAAGCTTATATTTCTCTTTTAATATCATGGAAATTTTTATTGATTGTGAAAATAATTCTTTATAGGTCAATGTTTCGTTTTCATCCACCAGCGCAATTTTATCAGCATATACCTTTGCAGCAAAACCCAACAACGCCATTATATTTATTCCATGTTTGTGCAAAGCGGAAAACAGGCTGTATAAGCCAAAAGGTGAGAACAGCTTCATTTTAAATAATGCATAGATTAATTTAACCATTGCCATTGTCCTTTTTCCCCTTTTTTATAGAAGCAGGAATGACCGACTCCCATATTCCCCTGAAAGTAATTGAAGCAAACTGTGCAAAAATCAACCACCAGGGCTTGTATTTGCGCCTTCTTGTGCAAATCAGCCTGCAGATGATTTCTGCAACATACTCCGGGCTCATTGCAGGAGCATGTTGATACTCTTTTGTCGGTAAAATCATGCGCGTTCTGACCAAAGGCAAGTATACTGAAGAAGTTGCAATGCCCATTGCATTAAGTTCCAAAGAAGCGGACCGGAACCAGGTGTCAAAAGCCGACTTTGACGCCTGGTATGCAGCCCAGTATGGGAATGGTATAAGCAAAGCATTTACCGTGGATACATTGATTATATGCCCCTTGTTTTTCTCAAGGAGAGGAATAATGGACAATAATAACTGAACCGGTGCAAAATAGTTGAGCGCCATAGTCCGGGTAAAATCGTGAAAGCGGTCTAATGAATCGGCAATGGACCGCTTTATTGATATACCGGCATTACTGACAAACAAGTCGAGGCCATCAGGCAATTGGTTGATAAAGCTTGTTAATTCCTCCACCTTCCCGGTATCTCTTAGGTCGGCAGGAAAAATGGTTGCTTTGGCTTTTTTCTTTTCTACTTCCTGCTTGACTTGCAACAGCTTTTCTTCAGTCCTGGCAACCAGAATCAGATGGCAGTCGATATCCGCCAGCCGGTAAGCCAGCGCCTCCCCTATTCCAAAGCTCGCGCCTGTTATAAGGATCGTCTTCCCGTGAAGCCTTTCTTCAAGCTTTTTTGTATTCAAATAAACAGGCGGAAACAGCAAAGTTTCCAACAAGCCACGGCTATACATAATGACCCCTTGTGTTTTTTCTAAATAATATTCTCTCTGTGTGTAACCTTTTAATTCAAAAATCCCATCTATTTTGCAATCTTTTATTTAAAAAATCCTATTAGTTTTGCAACCTTCTATTTCAGGAATCCCATCCACCTTGCAACCCTGTCAAAAAACTCAAGGCTGAGCATTCCCACCTCATTTAGCAAAGGAATGCACAAAAGCCCGCAAATATAGCCAAACATGAATGTCCGGTATTGCTTGTCATAAAACCATTTTAGCATAATATCACCGCCCTACACCACAGTGATATTAATAGTCACATTTTGCTTATCATTAGATATGAATTTTGCCAGTGCTGAACCGTCCGACAAGCCATGGGCATAGTAAAAAGTCGCCTGAAGGCACATGAGACGGTTCATTGCATCGCTGAACTGTGTAAGCTGTATCCTTCCGCTTTCCGGAAGTTGTCCTATCAGCTTTTCAAACAACTCGTAAGTAAGGGTATGAAGCTTTGTCACCTCTTCTTTCTTGTCGAATTCTCTTTCCAGGCACTCAATCCTTTTAACTTCACAATCAACTGAAAATCCTCTTTTGTTCTTTTTCATGAATACTATATTTTTATTCATGAGCCGCACCTTTCCTTTCCCCTTTGTTTTTGCAGTATTTATTCGTTGGCTTTTGCGGTGGAGGGATTCCTATTTTTTTCTATGCGCTTGCTGTCCAACTGTTATTCTGCCAAACACTTGCTGCAAAGCTGCCAGGAATCCCTTTCCCGCAAAAATTATTTCAGGGAAAGGAAAATTAAACAAGGACGCTTCATGCCGGGTTAATACCGTACAATCTGCGCCCTTTGATGCTGCTCTTGAAGTAATAATCAAAATGAAATATAATAGCATACAAGGCGTAAGTGGCAGCTTAATGCTGCACTTGTACGGGTGTCGTGTACCCTACATGAGCGCTCAGGTGTTGCCGCACCTGGGCGTCACTGCGCCTTTTTACGTTCAATTTTCCTTTCATGGATATTATATAGTAAAACATGGAATATTTCAATGATGATTGTAAAATTTTTTGGAGATTTAATTAGAATTTTTTTAACTAATATAATGCTTTAAATTTAATTTTTTTATGGAGTTATAAATTGTTATTTTATTCATAAAGCAAGTAACAGTTTGGTTTACAATTTTAAAACCAAAATTATTCTTTATTATTCCATACTATTCCGCCCATTTATTATAGCATAAATTTCATTATTAATTTTCAATTTGCAAATTAATTTACTAATGTAAGTATTTATTGAGTTTAATTTACTTTATGATATTTTTTATATGACAATACAAGTTACAAAACAAGACTATATATTACAAAAACTCTGAAAACTCTTAATTGATAAAGATAAGGGAGAGAAGGACTTTATTGGTAGTCAGTATATTTTCAATGTCAAAAATTGAAAAATAAAAATGGAATTATTACTGCTTTAAAAATTTACAAGCCATTAAATGTGACATTTCTGATATTATGAAAAAATGTAAATAACGTAGATAAGTAATTTAAGAATGCCTTAGGGGGGACAATTTGGAAATATTCAATAATATTACAAAAATTGTCAAGGATGATTTAGTTCAGGTCATCACACCAGGAAGCCATATTTCCATTGCAGCCGCATGTTTTTCGATATATGCTTACAAGGAGTTAAAATCAGAGCTCGAAAAAATTGACTCCATGCAGTTTATCTTTACATCCCCCACATTTGTCACTGAGAAATTTCCAAAAGAAAAACGTGAATTTTATATTCCACGATTACATAGAGAACGCAGTCTTTACGGAACAGAATTTGAAATCAAATTGAGAAACGAACTTACTCAAAAAGCTATTGCACGCGAATGTGCAGATTGGATTCGTAAAAAAGTAACTTTTAAATCAAATTCAACTAATTCAGGGATGAATGGATTTATCAACATACAAGCGAACAACCGACAATTGACTTACCTTCCGATAAATGGGTTCACAACAGTTGACATAGGTTGTGAACGTGGCAACAGCATCTATAATATGGTGAATAAATTCGAAGCTCCTTTCAGTACTGAATATATCCGTTTGTTTGACAGCATTTGGAATGATGAAAGCCGACTCCAGAATGTGACTGAAGAAGTAATCGAATCTATATCGGCTGTTTACCAGGAGAATTCAGCTGAGCTTATCTATTTTATGACGCTTTATAATATATTTAGCGAATTCCTTGAGGACATTTCCGAAGATGTTCTGCCAAATGAAGCAACTGGTTTTAAAAACAGTGTTATCTGGAACAAGCTATATAGTTTTCAGAAAGATGCCGCACTTGCAATCATTAACAGGCTTGAGCAATACAACGGTTGCATCCTTGCTGACAGCGTGGGTCTTGGAAAAACTTTCACAGCTCTTGCCGTCATCAAGTACTACGAAAACAGAAATAAGAATGTCCTCGTTCTTTGTCCAAAAAAACTTAAAGATAACTGGCTGACTTATCGTGGTAATCTAATTAACAATCATATGGCTAAGGACCGTTTGCGCTATGACGTCCTATTCCATACCGATTTGTCTCGCGAACGTGGCGACTCTGTTATTGGTTTACCCCTTGACCGTATCAACTGGGGTGCCTATGACCTTGTTGTAATTGATGAATCTCATAACTTCCGTAATGGCGGTGCTGTTTATGGAGAATACGGAGAAAAAGAAAACCGTTATCTCAGACTGATGAATAAAGTCATTCGTCCTGGTGTGAAGACTAAGGTTCTGATGCTCTCTGCAACCCCGGTGAATAATCGTTTTTATGATTTGCGCAACCAACTGGCTTTAGCCTATGAAGGAAAACCGGAGTTAATCAATGAAAAACTGAACACTAAAAAGGATATTGATACTATTTTCAGGCAGGTCCAAAAGGTATATAACTCCTGGTGCAAGCTTCCGCTTGAATACCGTACGACAGAAACCCTGCTAAAGCAGTTGGATTTTGATTTTTTTGAAGTTTTGGACAGCGTGACCATAGCTCGTTCACGAAAGCATATTCGGTGCTATTATAATATTTCTGAAATTGGCAGTTTCCCGGAGAGAAATAAACCAATCTCCTTACGTCCCAAGTTGACTACCTTAAACAATGCTATTAATTACGAACAGATTTATGAACAACTCATGCAGTTGAATCTGTCCATCTATACACCGACTAATTATATTCTTCCCAGCAAATTGGATAAGTATATTGTTTGAACATGTCAGCTCTTTCATAAAGGAAAATTTTGGACTGGATTGCGCACTAATAACAGGTTCTATTGAAGGAAGAACTACCATCCCAAAATTTCCTGCTGACATGAATGCAATTTTAACCTGTTTTTCTCCTATTTCCAAGGAAAAAGGTCTGGTAATGCCTCATATTAATAACAATATTGACATACTGATTGCTACCGATTGTATTTCCGAGGGACAGAACCTACAAGATTGTGATTGGTGTATCAATTATGACATACACTGGAACCCAGTACGTATTATCCAGCGTTTTGGACGAATTGACCGTATTGGCAGTAAAAACAAGGTAATTCAACTTGTCAACTTCTGGCCGGATTTGACATTGGACGATTATATAAATCTTAAAGAACGGGTAGAAGCAAGAATGCGTATATCCGTTTTAACTGCCACCGGTGACGATGATTATATAAACCAGGACGAAAAAGCGACCTTGCTTATCGAAGGGCGCAACTGGAAAAATTGCAAAATGAAATAGTTGACCTGGAAGATATGACAACAGGAATTTCCATAATGGACTTAGGGTTAAACGATTTCAGGATGGACCTTCTATCTTATATCAAAGAGCATCCAGATTTAGACAGGACTCCTTTTGGTATTCATGCTGTAGTAAGAGGAGAAAAGCCTGGTGTCATATTTATACTGAAAAACATTAATAAAGCCATAAATATTAAAAACCAGAATCGTCTTCATCCTTTTTATATGAT
>DUMO01000028.1 GCA_012839865.1 Clostridiaceae bacterium | reverse complement strand
TAGATAAATCAGGGAGGGACATATATGGCACTGAAAGAAGATGCGCTCAGACTGCACAAAGAATGGCATGGAAAAATTGAAATTGCATGCAGGGCTCCGGTGAGGGACGCAAAAGATCTGACAATGGCATACACGCCGGGTGTTGCAGAGCCTTGCCTTGAAATTCATAATGATGTAAATCTGTCTTATGAATATACAAGAAGGTGGAACATGGTGGCTGTCATTACCGATGGCACAGCGGTTCTCGGACTGGGGGACATTGGTCCTGAAGCGGGAATGCCGGTCATGGAAGGGAAATGTGTTCTTTTCAAG
The DNA here is from genome assembly GCA_012839865.1 of Clostridiaceae bacterium. Taxonomy (GTDB): domain Bacteria; phylum Bacillota; class Clostridia; order CAYPLH01; family DUMO01; genus DUMO01. Next base: position 55,665 of record DUMO01000028.1, on the reverse strand, counting down.
ACCTTTGCAGGAGTTGATGCTTTTCCCCTTTGCATAAGGTCCAAGAACGTTGACGAGATTGTGAACACAATCAAGCTTATTTCGGGAAGTTTTGGGGGTATAAACCTTGAGGATATTTCTGCTCCCAGGTGCTTTGAAATTGAAAAAAGGCTTAAGGAAGAATGTGATATACCCATATTCCATGACGACCAGCACGGGACCGCGGTTGTAACCCTGGCTGCAATGATTAATGCTTTGAAATTGACGAAGAAGGATATAAAAGATGTAAGCGTCGTCGTAAATGGCTCAGGAGCGGCAGGTATAGCCGTGACAAAACTAATGATGAGCATGGGGCTTACAAAGGTTGTGTTATGTGATTCCAAGGGCGCAATATACAGGGGAAGGGACGGCCTCAATCCGGTGAAGGCGGAGATGGCTGAAATAACAAATCCTGAAAACAAAAAAGGCACGTTAAAGGACGTTATAAAAGGAGCGGATGTCTTTATTGGATTATCAGTAGCCGGAGCATTAACAGGCGAGATGGTAAAAAGTATGGCAAAGGACCCTTTGATTTTTGCCATGGCAAACCCTGTACCTGAAATATTTCCGGAGGAAGCATTAAAAGCCGGAGCAAGAGTGATGTGCACAGGAAGGTCGGATTTTCCGAACCAGATAAACAATGTGCTGGCCTTTCCGGGAATTTTCCGTGGTGCATTGGATGTGAGGGCATCTGATATCAATGATGCAATGAAGATTGCGGCTGCCGAGGCGATAGCCGGCCTTATAAGTGATGATGAACTGAATGAAGAATATATTATTCCAAAGCCCTTTGACAAGCGGGTCGCGCAAAAGGTGGCGGAAGCTGTTGCTGCTGCCGCAAGAGAGTCGGGAACAGCAAGAATTTAGGAGGTATGCTGAAATTTGATTAAGGCACCTCTTTTTGACGCAATTGAAAAATATGCAGCTTCCCGGCCGGTTCCTTTCCATATGCCCGGTCATAAGATGGGGAAAGGATTACCCGAAGCTTTCTGCTCCGGCATGGCAAAATATGATGTTACGGAGATACCGGGAACTGATAATCTTCATTTTCCTGAAGATGCAATACTTATGGCTCAGGATATGGCAGCAGAAGCTTTTGGTGCCGATAAAACCTTCTTTCTGGTGAACGGTTCAACCTGTGGAGTGCTCGCAGCCATGAGAACAGTATGCAGACCCGGAGACAGGCTGATAATCGGGCGGGACTGCCACAGATCGGTATATAATGGAATATCCATGTGGGGGATTGACCCTGTTTTTATCAATCCGGCATATAATCCGGAGTTTGGCATTTCTTCCATAACCGAACCGTCAGTTGTTGAAAAGGCCCTGACTGACTATCCTGACGCTAAAGGTGTTTTAATTACAAGCCCAAACTACTATGGGATTTGCTCTGATATAAGTAAAATCAGCAAACTGGTTCATGACTATGGAAAAATTCTGATTGTTGATGAAGCCCACGGAGCACATCTTAGATTCAATAGAAAACTGCCCCTTTGCAGTATGGACCAGGGAGCGGATATAAGCATTCAAAGCGCTCACAAGACTCTTCCTGCCCTTACCCCGGGGGCTTTTATTCATATAAAAAGCAAATCTGTTGATATTGACAAGCTTCAAAGAAACCTCAGGATGCTGCAAACTACCAGCCCTTCATATCTGGTAATGTGCTCACTGGACATTGCCCGTGCAATAATGCAGGAGAAAGGGGAATCTTTGCTGGATGATTTGTTGGATAGCATTTATAATTTTCGAAAACAAATAGCCGGAATTAATTGTATTTCAGTATTGACAGGGGACTCTTTGCAAAAGGGTAGCCATGACCCCACCAGGATTGTTATTGGCATGGGCTGCAAGAGGGGCTTTGAAACAGAAAAATTGCTGCGGGAAAAATTTAATATACAGGTTGAAATGTCTGATATGAACAATATTGTATGCATTGCAACAGTATCGGACAATAATGAGGACCTTTCAAAGCTTGCCTGCGGGATCAGGCAGGTTGCGGAAAGCTTTCAGGCTGAAGAATCTTTGCGGTTCAAGGTTCCCTCCAGGATTCCTGATACACCCGAAAGAGCAATTGGTATGAGGGAGGCTGAGGACCTTCCTCAGAGGAAGGTGCCGATACGCAATGCCAATGGATGCATTGCCTCGGATTATTTGACACCTTATCCTCCGGGAATTCCTGTTATCATACCCGGAGAGGTTTATACCGATGAGATAATTGGGTATGTCCTGGGCATAGTTGATGCCGGAGGAAAAGTAAACGGAATTTATGGGAAACAGCTAGTAAATGTAGTGGGCTGATGCTATAATAAAAGTAAGTAAGTAAATATATACAGCAGTTTAAATTTTCATAAGGACATCCGGTTGTTAGGAGACATACTATGGGAAAAGGTATTTTCATTACATGTGAAGGCCTGGACGGATCAGGTAAGTCCACTCAGATAAATTTAATTTACGACTTTTTTATCAAAATGGGATATAAAGTCGTGTTAACCAGAGAACCGGGTGGAACGGTAATAAGCGAAAAAATAAGGGATGTTTTGCTGGATGTATCAAACCTTAAGATGGGGCAGCTGACGGAAATGCTTCTGTATGCAGCATCCAGGGCGCAACTGGTTTTTGAGGTTGTAAAACCCGCAATTGAGGAAGGAAAGATTGTAATTTGCGACCGCTTTGTAGATTCCAGTTACGTTTACCAGGGTTTCGGGCGAGGGATTGACCTTGCAACAATTATTCGTATAAATGAAATAGCAATGGACAGCATCAGGCCGGATATTACATTCTTCTTTGATGTTGAACCGGAAGTGGCCCTTGGGAGAATTAAAGCCCAGGATAAAGACAGGATAGAAAATGAGAGTATTGATTTTCACAGGAGGGTATATAAAGGCTATTTAGCGCTGGCTGAAAAATACCCGGAAAGAATTAAGGTAATAAATGGGAACAGGAAGGTAGATGACATTTTTAGCGATGTCAAGACGTATCTTGTTAAATTGACAGGTGCTTGCAAATAAGAGAGGGGGTAAGCTTATGAAGCTAGTTTTTGCAATAGTTAATGATGATGATGGTTACAAGGTAATGACCAGCCTTAATGAGAATGGCTTTAGCGTGACAAAGCTATGCTCCACCGGTGGATTCTTAAGGGCCGGGAATACCACTTTGCTTGTGGGAGTGGATGAAGACAAGGTGGATGATGTAATAGCCATAATCAAAAAACGTTCAAAAAGCCGGAAACAGATAACCAATTCTGCAATCTCACCCAATGGGATGGGAGCAGCTTTCATGCCTTACCCGGTGGAAGTTATCGTTGGTGGAGCAACAATTTTCGTGCTGGATGTGGAAAGGTTCGAGAAAGTTTAAATTGAATAAAAAATCAGTTTTGTGAAATAACATGCTGGAGATGGCTGGTATAGGGTTTTTACGTTGCTTATGAAGGTTAATATAAAGGACATGCTGAAAGCCGGGTCACAAGCCAAAGTAGGATTTGGCTTTGCTTTTTCATGACTTTTTGAACAAACTAAAGCTGCAAGACATGCGGGATTTGGCATAAAACTTGCAGCAATAAAAAGGATGGGCATGTATGAAGATCAATCAGGGATTGAATGAATTGCCGGGTTTAAGAGAGCCTTTGCAAAGAGACCCGGGAAAAAAAGTTCTTGGTAAGAGTGGCGATTTTCACAGCAATCTTATGCATGCGGAAGAAGACGGACACAATGCCCGGCTTAAAGATCTGGCGAAAAGTATTGAGGCTCAGGGGGAGAAACTTGCGGAAAAACTCGATATTGCCGAATTACGGGTTTATAAAAGGCTGATTTCTGAATTTCTCAGTTTGGCCCTCAGGAATTCACATAAATTTACAAAGGAAAATTTTCTGGACAGAAGGGGCAGGCACCGTGCCTACGCCATTATCAAAAAAATAAACAGCGAGTTGGATGAGTTGACCTCGGAAATACTTGCAAATGAAAAGAACAATGTAAAGATACTGGAAAAGATTGATGGGTTGAAGGGATTGATATTTGACCTTATATTATGATGTAAGGACGAAAGTTATTAAGGTGCTGCATCAAGGTTATCATGCAATGAGCGGAAGATTAAATTTTTGACTTGAAAGTGAAAAGTTGGGATTTGAAGAAAGAGAAAGTTGGAAGGCTGGAAGAGGGAAGAGGACTGGCGCTGGAAACGGTTCTTATGAATCTGAAAGGCAGCACCGAAAAAAGCAAGCCCGGGGGGCAGGCAGGTGGAAGAAAGTTAGAGTGTATACTTTTAAAAATATAATCGGTCAAAGGGATTTAATTGAAAGTCTGAAAAATGCGTTTTTTTCAAATAGAGTCGGACATGCTTATTTATTCTCCGGTGAAAAAGGTATAGGTAAAACTACGTTGGCGAAAGCCTTTGCAGCTCTTCTTTTGTGTAGTGAGCCAAACGGGGATGAACCCTGCGGCAGGTGTAAGCCGTGCCTTTTATTGAAAAACAGCAGCAACCCGGATTTTTGCCTTATTGAGCCGGATAAAGGCACGATCAAAATTGAAGCAATAAGACAAATGCAGGATGATATTATGGTAAAGCCCTTATACTCGGAAAGAAAGGTTTATATAATCAGGGACGCCGAAACAATGACCATGCAGGCGCAAAACTGTCTGTTGAAGACTTTGGAGGAACCTCCCCGGTTTGCGGTTATTATTTTGACTACGCCCAGTCTTTACGGCTTAAAAGAGACCATAAGGTCAAGAATTTTGAAATACAATTTAAAGAAGAACACCTTCAGGGAAGTTTTGGAACTTCTCAACAGGCTGTATTCTGCATCACGGAGCAACGAGTTTATTGCATCCTATTCAGGGGGTATTATTGGCACTGCTATGAAGCTGGCCGGTTCGGAGAATTTTGATGCTTTACGCAATGAAATAATTGAATTGGCGGATCAGGTTGGCCGGGAAGGCTTGGTTGCCGTATTTGACAAGTATGATATTTTTGAAAAGAATAAAGAGGATATTGACACAATTTTGGACATGATGGAAATTTTTTACCGTGACATTCTGGTGTGCAAAAGAACCAGAAACGAAGGTATGTTGATTAATTCAGATAAAAAGGATATTATTATTGATAGCGCAAAAAGATATACTTCAAAAAAACTTGTTGATAACATAGAAATTATTAACACCACCAGATCAAACTTGAATTATAACACTAATTATCAGTTGAGTATTGAAGTAATGCTTATGAAATTGCAGGAGGCATAATTGATGGTAAAAGTTGTTGGAGTCAGATTTAAAAAAGCCGGTAAAATTTATTATTTTGATCCCGGTGAAATTGATATAGATGCAAACCCGGATGTTATTGTGGAGACTGCGAGAGGTATTGAATACGGGAGTGTAGTCATACCTTTAAAAGAAGTGCCTATGGAGGAGATAGTTGCTCCTTTGAAAAAGGTGCTGAGAATCGCTACTCCGGAAGATAAGCTGCATCATGAAGAAAATTGCAAAAAAGAAAAGGAAGCTTATGACATTTGTCTTAAGAAGATAACGGAACACTCCCTTCCCATGAAGCTGGTTGATGTGGAGTATACCTTTGATAATAATAAAATTCTTTTTTATTTTACTGCAGAGGGCAGAGTTGACTTTCGTGAGCTTGTCAAGGACCTTGCATCCATTTTCAAAACCCGTATTGAATTAAGACAAATAGGGGTAAGGGATGAAACAAAGATGCTGAGCGGTATTGGCATTTGCGGCAGGGCCCTGTGCTGCAACAGCTTCCTTGGCGAGTTTGACCCGGTCTCAATCAAAATGGCCAAAGAACAGGGTTTGTCCTTAAACCCGACCAAAATTTCCGGTATCTGCGGAAGGTTGATGTGCTGTCTGAGGTATGAGCAGGAAGCTTATGAAGAAATTCTCAAGAAAGTGCCCAAAGAGGGAGCCATAGTTGATACTCCCGAAGGGCAGGGAGTGGTTGTCGGAATAAGCTTGCTTAAGGAAATTGTAAAGGTCAAGCTGGATAAGGAAAACGATGCGGATATAAGAACTTTTAAAGCCGAAGAGGTTAAAATCATCCGGGATGGTGCGAAGGATGACATCATCATCGAAAGCTTCGATGATGCCGAAGTGGACATTGAAGCGTTGAAAGAGCTGGAGGATTAAAGTGGGACAGTGGGACAGGTACCTTGTTCCACTTTTCATTCTTTACACACCCTTCATTCTTTGCACGCATTTCTTTTCTTACAAACGACCAGCTCTGAATTTCAGTATTCTAGCCGGTTGTTCAATAAACAGAGCAGTAGTGCCCCAATAGAAGAATTTTGATGCAAAGCTCCCAATTTAAAAAAAGCTTGCATATTCACCCAATAATGATAAAATAAAAACGATTAAGATAAGCAATTCATTTAAAGCTTGGGAGGTGTACCTTTAATGGCGTATTTTATTACTGAAGAATGTATATGCTGTGGATCATGTGAACCTGAGTGCCCAGTATCCTGCATTTCACCGGGGGATGATGTTTATGTTATCGATGAGGATGCATGCATAGAGTGCGGAAATTGTTCCAATGTATGTCCTGTTGATGCTCCCCAGCAAAAATAATAATAATTGGTTTGAGCTGATAGATAAGGGGTCGAATAAGTATTTATTTGGCCCCTTATTGTAGTTATAGATAAAAACGGCGAAGTAAGAATGATATGAAAAAGGTTAAAGGATAATGACGGGCGCAGGTTATAAACCGGCTTGCGTGAAGCAGTGCCGGGACATGCGGGAGTCATTGTCCCCTGAGTAAGATAAAAAGGAGAGAAGTTTTTCTGGATATAAGGTTATTGGACGATGAAAGCATTGATGATCTTCAATATAAAAATCTAAAGCTTATACAAAAGCGCAAGGCTTTTCGCTTTGGGGTCGATGCAGTGCTTCTTGCCAACTTTGCTGATGCAAAAAAGGGAGACAGGGTTCTGGATATCGGAACGGGAACAGGCATTATACCAATCCTGATGGCAGGTAAGACTGAAGCAAATGAATTAGTTGGCATTGAGATTCAGCCGGATATGGTTGAAATGGCGAACAGAAGCATATGTTTGAACGGGCTGGAAGACCGGGTCAGGATTTTTGAGGGGGATATAACACGTTTTGAAGATTATTTTGAAGCGTCAAGCTTTGATGTGATTGTGACAAATCCTCCCTATATAGGCAGGGGAAGCGGCATAAAAAATGCGGAAGACAAACTGTCCCTGGCAAGGCATGAGATTGCATGCACTCTGGAAGATATTATAAAAGCCGTCCATAAGCTTTTAAAGGTAAATGGCCAGTTTGCAATGGTTCACAGGCCGGAAAGGCTGGTGGATATTTTATATCTGCTCAGAACTTATTCAATTGAGCCGAAATTCTTAAGGTTCATTCATCCTGCCCCCTATAAAAAGCCCAATTTGGTTCTGGTCAAAGCGGTAAGGGGCGGGAAAACACAGCTTAATATGCTGGAGCCTCTTTACATCTATGATGGTAAAGGACGCTATTCGGAAGAGATTAACAGAATATACTGCAGGGAAGGTTAATAAATTGATGGAAACAGGTACTTTGTATATAGTTGCAACTCCTATTGGAAATCTGGAAGATATAACTCTTCGGGCTATTAAAACACTGAAGAGTGTTGACATTATTGCTGCCGAGGATACAAGGCAATCCATCAAGCTGCTCAATCATTTTGGCATTGAAAACAAGCTTACAAGTTATCATGAGCATAATAAATATAAAAAAGGCGAACACATCATTGAAGAACTTATGAAAGGCAAGGATGTTGCTATTGTCTCAGATGCAGGGACTCCAGGAATATCCGACCCGGGAGAGGAAATTATCAAGATGGCAATTGCAAACGGAATCAAGGTATGCTCAATACCGGGTCCCTCTGCAGCCATATCAGGATTAATACTCTCAGGCTTGCCTACCGCCCGCTTTGTGTTTGAGGGATTTTTGCCGGCGGATAAAAAAAGAAGGAAAAGACTCGAAGAATTGAAGCATGAAACCAGGACGATAATTTTATATGAAGCTCCTCATAAGCTTGCACGCACCCTTGGTGAGCTTTTGGACTATTTGGGAAACAGGAACATTGCCATAGTCCGGGAGATGACAAAAATATTCGAAGAAGTTTTAAGAATACCCCTTTCGGAAGCATTGGAAATTTATAAAAACAAAGTGCCGAAAGGTGAATTTGTTTTGGTAATTGAAGGCGCGAAGGAAGAAGCTGAATTGAACGAAAGGCGGCAGGAGTGGTCAAAAGTTCCGGTAAAGGAGCACGTGGAATTTTATATAAAAAGCGGTATGGACAGAATGGAGGCAATAAAACAGGCGGCAAAAGACAGGGGTATGAGCAAAAGAGATGTTTACAGGGATATTATCAGTCAAACCGATACCCGGGAGCCTGACAGGGATTGATATTTAACTTGCACATGAAATGAATGTAAAAAAACAAAGAAGATTTTAACATATAGCAGCAAGAAGGCTGCCTCCTCTTAGGCGGCGGGAGTACGTCACAATATGATTGCCAACGGGAAATAAAAAAAGAGGTCTTAAACCTCTTTTTTTAAATCTGGATTATTTTTATAGGCAAATATAAGATCCTGAGCTTACCTATTTTTAATTTCTCTCATGCAGTCGGGACAAATGCTCTTTCCCTTATAAACTAAAACATCCCTTGCATTTCCGCAGAACAAACAAGCCGGCTCGTATTTTTTAAGTATAATGGTATTGCCTTCAACATAGATCTCAAGAGCGTCTTTTTCAGCAATATCAAGTGTTCTTCTAAGCTCGATAGGCAAAACAACCCTGCCAAGTTCATCGACTTTTCTTACAATACCTGTGGATTTCATGTATTTCCCTCCTCTTGCAACATATTATTCGACATTTACCTGCACCAATAATACTAGCATAAATTCCATATGCAGTCAAGAATTTATTTTAAAAATTTCAAAAAAATGTTATATATAAAAATTTTTCCTCATTGTCAAAGAGCCCTGAAACATAGCCGGCACAGTACTCAAACATTTATTTGCTGCAATAATATCGATGTGTAATAATATAACAGCAATAGCTTATTCAGGGAGTGACGGCATTATATAACTGGGAATTTATATTCGACAAAATTTTTCATTATATTTTATCAGAATAGTTCACGCATTAAAATCATATAAATGATTAGATTGAAAAGGTCCGACACCATCATTGAAAAAGTTGGAATTCACAACGGTATTCCCGTAATTCGAAGGGATGGTTTCATGTTAAATTATATTTGGCTGTTTATGCTGCTGGCCGGCTTTATTATTGGAATAATGAACGGACGGGTTGAGGAAGTGACAAGGGCACTTCTTGAGTCGGCAGGTGCAGCGGTGGAGCTGGGTATAGGGCTCCTCGGAGTTATTTGTCTTTGGACAGGTATAATGAATATTGCGGAAAAAAGCGGTATCATCAGATTCATAACCAGGCTTGCGGAACCGGTTTTAAGGGCATTCTTCCCTGAAATTCCCAGGAAACATCCTGCAATCGGAGCTATGGTAATGAATCTTTCAGCAAACTTTCTGGGTCTTGGCAATGCTGCTACTCCCCTGGGACTTAAAGCAATGAAAGAACTTCAAATGATAAACCCCAAAAAAGATACTGCCACAGACTCCATGAGCATGTTTTTAGTGCTTAACACTGCGGCGGTTCAATTGGTTCCCACAACTGTAATTGCAATTCGAACATTTGCCGGATCAAAAAACCCTGCCGAGATAATCGGGGCTGTGTGGGTTGCGTCAATCTCTGCAGCTGTCACGGGGGTATTGGCAGTGAAACTGCTTTCCACGATTTATAACGGAAGGTAGAGGTGCGAAAAATGCATATAATTAAAATGTTATCCCTGTATGCCATACCAGCAGCAGTATTAATCATTCTGGGCATTGGTGCCTGGAGGGATGTTAAAGTGTTTGACATGTTTGTTGAAGGTGCAAAGGATGGCATTGAAACAGTTATTAAAATTCTGCCGCCACTTGTGGGGTTGATGGCTGCGGTGGCGGTTTTCAGGGCATCAGGGGCACTGGATTTGCTGATTTATGCAGCCAAGCCTGTTACCAACTTTTTTGGAATACCATCGGAAGTACTGCCTCTTGTTTTTATGCGGCCCATATCAGGCAGTGCCTCCCTTGCATTGGTGACAGATATAATAAGAAAATACGGGGCTGATTCATTCATAGGCCGTGTTGTGTCAACAATGATGGGGTCCACTGAAACCGTGTTTTATACAATAACTGTGTATTTCGGGTCGGTGGGTGTGAAAAACATCAGGTATACTCTCCTTGCAGCGCTGATTGCAGAAGGTGTCAGCGTGATTGTATCAGTATGGATCTGCACCCTCCTTTTTGGGCGGTAGGCTGCGGTCCAGGTGGTTTCTAATGAAATATATGCTAGCAAGCCCATCGATTTCTTTATTTTTCTTGAAAAATCCCTTATAAATGTTATAGTATTAATTATAAATAAAATGACAGAATACAAAAAAAGGCATTATATAAAAAAGGCATTTTACATAAGAAGCAAACGGGAGCGTGTTTAAAGAATGGCAGATAAAAAATATTATATTACAACCCCAATATACTATCCAAGTGACAAACTTCACATTGGGCATTCCTATACTACGGTTGCAGCGGATACAATGGCCAGATATAAAAGGCTGAGAGGCTATGATGTCATGTTCCTTACAGGTACTGACGAACATGGCTTGAAAATACAGAGAAAAGCTGAAGAAAAGGGACTTACACCCAAGCAATATGTAGACGAGATAGTAGCCGGCATAAAAGAACTCTGGAAATTAATGAAAATTACAAATGATAAGTTCATCAGGACCACCGATAAACAACATGAAGAGACGGTTCAGAAAATTTTCAAGAAGCTGTACGACCAGGGAGACATCTATAAAAGTGAATATGAAGGATGGTATTGCACCCCCTGCGAATCTTTCTGGACAAAAACCCAGCTGGTGGATGGCAAATGCCCCGACTGCGGCAGGGAAGTGGAACTGACAAAGGAAGAAAGCTACTTTTTCAGGCTTTCCAAGTATCAGGACAGATTAATTAAACTTCTTGAAGAAAATCCTGATTTTATTCAGCCTGCATCAAGACGCAACGAAATGCTTAATAATTTCCTCCGTCCGGGGCTTGAAGACTTGTGTGTTTCGAGAACAACCTTCAACTGGGGAATTCCCGTTACCTTTGACCCGGGGCATGTGGTATATGTCTGGATAGATGCTCTTTCCAACTATATATCGGCTTTGGGGTATATGACAGATAATGATGCTGATTTCAAAAAATTCTGGCCTGCCGATGCGCATCTCGTAGGTAAGGAAATAGTCAGGTTCCATACAATTATATGGCCTGCAATGCTTATGGCACTGGGAGAACCGCTTCCCAAACAGGTTTACGGCCATGGATGGCTTCTTTTGGAAGGCGGTAAAATGTCAAAATCAAAAGGAAATGTGGTAGACCCTGTTGTTCTGGTTGGAAAATACGGACTGGATGCTATTAGATATTTTCTGCTTAGAGAGGTGCCCTTTGGCTCTGATGGCATTTTCAACAATGAAGCGCTGATTAACAGAATCAACTCGGACCTTGCCAACGATTTGGGAAATCTTGTTAGCCGCACGGTTGCTATGATTGACAGGTATTTTGACGGTACAATTCCATCTTTTAGGGAGCCGGGGGTATTTGACGAGGACCTCATTAATGTTGTTATGAAAACTCCCGTTGAGGTTGAAAGGCTGATGGATGAGCTCCAGTTCAACTTAGCCCTCTCTGAGATATGGAAAGCCATATCCAGAACCAACAAGTATATTGATGAAACGCAACCGTGGGTGTTGAGCAAGGACGAATCAAAGAAGGGAAGGCTTGCACAGGTGCTTTACAACCTGGCGGAAAGCATAAGAATAATTTCAGTGCTAATTCAGCCCTTTATGCCCGAAACTCCGGAGAAGATATGGGAGCAGCTGGGAATTAATGATAAAAAACTTGTTGAATGGGATACAGTCAAGACCTGGGGTAAATTCCCCGAATCCGCAAAAGTTAATAAGGGACCGGCATTATTCCCAAGAATTGACCTTGACAAGGAACTGGATGAGTTAGGTAAAATAATAGGGCAGAGATCTAATGGACAGGCTGCCGCAGAAAAAAAGGAAGCTGAAGTAAAAACCGAGGAGAAGGAAGAAAAGCAGGCAGGAATGGAGAAGGAAACCTTGAAGGAAAACAAGGAAGAAGTGAAGGAAGAAAAACAGGAAGACTACATTACAATAGACGAATTTGCAAAAATAGATCTTCGGGTTGCGAAAGTACTTGAGGCAGAAAAAATCGAAGGTGCGGACAAACTGTTGAAATTGAAACTTGAATTGGGAGACGAAGTGCGGCAGGTTGTTTCAGGAATAGCCAAGTACTACAAGCCTGAGGAACTTGTGAATAAATATGTGATACTGGTTGCCAACCTCAAACCTGTCAAACTCAGGGGGGTAGAGTCCCAGGGCATGATACTTGCCGCCAGCACCAATAAGGAGTTAGTGCTGGTAACAGTTGAGAAGGTGATTAAAAGCGGTACGAAGATTAGTTAATCAGCTAAACAGGGACTCTGCGGATATAGGTGCGGTGATTGGACGCAGCACAAAGACAAGTTGATGATAAAAGACGGGTCCCTGCGAACTCGCAGAGCCCCGTGTTTAAGGACAGAGCGAAAACAAGCTGATGCCTGAAAATGAATAATGGGAAAGTGGTTTTAATGCTTTTTGACAGCCATGCGCACTATGATGATGAGCGCTTTAATGAGGACCGGGACATCGTTTTAAAGAGTGTATATGAAAGTGGAGTTGGATATGTTTTAAATGCGGCGTCTGATGTTGCATCAATTGATTCAACTTTGGAACTTTCTGAAAAGTATGACTTTGTATATGCGGCGATTGGTATTCATCCACACAATGTAGAAAAGGCGGAAACCGGTGTGCTGGACAGGATTGCAGAGCTGTCGAAAAGACCGAAGGTGGTTGCCATAGGAGAGATTGGCCTGGATTACTATTATGATTTCTCTCCCAGGGAACTGCAAAAAAAATGGTTGATTATGCAAATCGGACTTGCGAAGGATTTGAAACTGCCGATTATTGTACACAACAGGGATTCACACCAGGACATACTGGACATTGTCAAGTCTGAAAACGCTAAGAAGACAGGCGGAGTATTTCATATGTTTTCGGGCAGCGTTGAAATGGCTGAAATACTGCTTGATAACAATTTTTATATTTCTGTAGGTGGAGTAGTAACATTTAACAATGCAAAAAAGATAGTTGATGTTGTCAAGGCTGTTCCACCGGACAGGCTCCTTGTAGAGACAGACTGTCCGTATATGACGCCCGTTCCCTTCAGAGGCAGGAGAAACGACTCCACATACATGATAAATACAGTGAGAAAAATTGCAGAAATCAAGGGAATGGAAGTTGAACGGATTATTGAGATAACAACGAAAAATGCCAAAGACTTGTTTAATATAAAATAAGCCTGACTTGGGGGTGAAAGCTTGAAAAACCTGGTTCTTATCATGGTTTTTATTCTCATTATAACCGTTTTTATTGCTTTTAATTACCTGCTGTGGGACAGGGAAAATTTCCAGGAAATTAATTATAGCAAGACAGCGGCTATAGATGCTTTCAGCAAGCAGCTTAGAAACCTGGAGGAGAGAAATAAACTTCTTGAAACCAATATTGTAGAAATGGAAAAAGACATAGAGGAAATAAATCAAAAAAATGAATTGTTGGCAAAACAGTTGGAAGCAAAAGAAAAGGAAATTGAATCAATAAATTCAAAACTGAACAACAAGGAGCAATTCATTCAGATTCTCAAGAATCAGATAGAGCTCTCACCTATAAAGGATATAGTAAAGGATTGGGTTGATAAAATAAACAACGGGGACTATGAAGGAGCATATGCACTCCAGTATGGAAAAGATGAAGTCAATAACAGCGTTACCAAAGATAAGTTCATTTCAGATTATAAGGGTGCTGTTGAATCCATTGAAATTAAATCAATCGAACTGGTAGTGGAGAAGCCGTCGGTTAACAAGTTTGAGGACTGTTTGGTGCTTAAGGCGATATTTGATGTAAAGAAGATTGAAGAGTATAAAGGCCAGTTTTTCAGCGGCAATAACATAAGATACTTTATTTTCAAATATAATACTGAAAATATGGCATGGACAATAAAAGAAATTTCTTATTATTATTAAAAGAGCTTTCTGTCAGCCGCTTTTACCCAGGGACCAGGGGGACGGTTCTTATGGGGACCACAAGAACAACCATGAAAGAGAGCTTTCACAGCAAAATATATGAAAGTATTTCAACTTTCACATTAACCGTCCCCTGGTCCCTGAACGATTTTATGCAACCTCTTTATGAAAATTCTTTATGAAAATTCTCACCCATTCTTTCACGTTTCATATAATGTAGTATAGAATCTATTACCGGAGGGAGCAACACATGAAAGAAAACAAGAAAGTTAAAGATGTAATGGAAAATGAGATGCCTCAGATGGTTGAGAATGCACAGGTAAGCCCCATGCAGTATATGCCGCATATGGCACAGCCAATTATGTGCTGCCCATACCTTATGAATATGCAATGCCCTATGGTTCAAGGACAGTATATGGGTTACAATATGAGTTATAATCAGGCAATGCCCTATGGCTACAATAATATGAACATGTATCCCGGCCAGACAATGCCCTATGGTTTTGATAACTACAACAGCGGTGCATTTCCTTACATGAACAATACCGGCGTAATGGGACAATACATGGATAATATGCCTTATTAGACGGTTTAGACAGACCTTGAAGCCTGGAACATTTGCTGCTTTATTGTGAAAATGCTGTTCCAGGTTTGTTTTTTTTTAATATGGCTTTTCCTTCTACAGGTTTCCATAACCCTGGCATCGCTTTAAAATCTTATGAGCTTTGCTGTGTCTTTTCCTTATTTATATTGCCCTGTTCACAGATGGTGGATATAATATCAAAGTAATAATCGATAAAAATGAATAATAAGAATATAAATATGGCAATAATTCTAATCCGGATATATTTACCATTCATCCTTTTTAGGTGAAAGGTTCAGCTTAAGGCAGGCAAGGCATTGTTACAAAACCTTAAAAAGGCTTAGATCCGGCGCCGGGCAATCAGGTTGACAAAAGAATCAATATGGAATAAAATACTTATCGTCTCTACAGATTCACAATTTTTGCATAATTTTTTATGCAATGTATTTTTAGGAGGTTGAATTACATGAGACACTTTAAAGGAGTAGATATTCGGAAGGTGATAAGCAGGGAAATGGCTGTTGCAGTCGCTGCTGTTTTGCTTTCCGTATGCTCTGGAGTGTACGCTTTCAGTCAGTTTAAGAAGGATGTTATTGTAAATGAATATGGAAAAATAGAGATTTCCGGAATTGCCAATTCTATTACCGGGGAAGTATTCAAGCAGTTTGCATTAAGTTTAAATACTGATACAATAATAAATTCATTTTCCAGCCGGGATCCGGTTGATGAGACCATGAGTGACAGTATTGCCAAAGCCGTTCCTGTTATCGTTCAAGCCGGGGGACAGCAGTTTACGGCAAACACATACAAGAGAACTGTCGAGGAATTGTTAAGCTCACGGGGTATTTTTGTTGATGGTGATGACAGGCTTGAAGGAGCTGCTTTATATGATGAGATAACACCAAATATGTTTATAAAAGTTGTAAAGGTGGAAGAGAAAATTATAGAAGAATTGCTGCCTATAGCATATGGTGTATCAAAACAGCCTAACGAAGAGATGGATAAAGGCATAGAGAGGATTATAAAAGAGGGTAAGGAAGGTGTCAGGGAAAAAAGATACAAAGTAGTTTATGAAGATAATGTGGAAATTTCAAGGGAACTCATAAACGAAACGGTACTTGAAAACCCTATAGACGAAATTGTAGAGTATGGAACGGTAACTCGCTACGAAACCGCAAGAGGCGGAGAAATACGATATACCAAAGTCATTTACAATATGAAATGCACAGCTTATACAGCATCTTATGAAGATACAGGCAAACATCCCTGGGATCCTTATTTTGGAATTACTTCCACCGGAATTAAAGCCCAGAGAGGTGTAATCGCAGTTGACCCTAATGTTATTCCCCTGGGCACCAGGGTATATGTTGAGGTGAGGGGCAAGACCCCCGATTATGGATTTGCTGTTTGTGCCGACACAGGCGGTTCTATAAAAGGCAACATAATTGATATATACCTGGACACCCAGGAAGAGGTTTATGATTGGGGAATCAAGTATGTTAACGTATATTTCCTGGCTGATTAGGTGAATAAATGCATCAGAGTACGAAGGAACTGATAAAAAAATACGGTATTAAGTTTACAAAATCCCTCGGTCAGAATTTTCTTGTTGATGACCATATAATAAAACGTATTGCCGATAGTTCTGATTTGTGTCAAGATGACCTTGTAATAGAGGTTGGTTCGGGAATTGGTAATTTGACTGTGGAACTGGCCAGGAGGGCCGGTCACGTGATAGCCGTTGAAATAGACAGGCACCTTGTGGATGCGTTTATGGAAAACATAAGGGGTATTGATAATATAACGTTTGTCAATGAAGATATTTTAAAAGCAGACTTAAGGTCTATAATCACAGGCTGCGGGTTTAATTATAAAAATATCAGGTTGGCAGGCAATCTGCCTTACTATATAACAACACCTGTAATAATGCATTTCCTTGAAAACGGCCCCAAAGTTCAAAGCATGTGTGTCATGATTCAAAAGGAAGTGGCGGACAGAATAACGGCAAAGCCCGGAAATAAAAATTATGGCGCCCTGACGGTGGCAGTGCAGTTTTTTGCCGAGGCTGCAAGGCTGTTTAATGTACCGCCTCATTGCTTTATTCCACAGCCAGGAGTTGATTCAACGGTAATAAGTATAAAGGTGAGGGAGTGTCCTCCCGTTGAACTTCTTGGCAGGGATTGCTTTTTCAAGGTTGTAAAGGCTGCCTTTGGCCAGCGAAGAAAGACTCTTCTCAATGCATTAAGCAACAGCAGCTTCCTTAACCTAGACAAGGAGCAGTGCAAGGAAATACTGGCAAAGGCGGGTATTGATGAAAAGGAACGGGGAGAAAACTTAAGCATTGAGCAGTTTGCCACACTTTCCAACGCTATTTCTCTGCAAACTGAAAAGTAAGAGAACCGGAGGGGAAGCATCGGCTATGTAGGACGAAAACCGGGGGAAATACTTCCTGGTTGTGTTCACTGAGTAACTGAAGGCAAACTGCCGGATTATACCGGGTGTTAATAGGGGAACAGACTTTCTTGTATATTGGTTGAGAACCGGATTAAAAGTCACCTTGCTATATTGGCATATAAAGGAAAACCGGAGGGACCCGCCCTCTGGTTTTATTTTTAGTGCATGCACATATCAACTCCTTCATATACATATAAGTAAGATTATTTATGGGGGTTGATTGCGTTGACGGACAAGGCAAAATACCTGAGAAAGTTTTTAATATTTGAGGAAGAAGACAGGGGATACGGAGCAAGCGGAAAACCTTCCGGATATGTAAAAATTGAGATAAAAGGCGGCACAGGTACACTGAGTGCCATGGCGGAGAATATAAAACCTGACAACAGGATTACATACAGACTGTACGCAATAAAAGCAAAGGAGGCCAACATAGAGCTTGCATCGGCAGGCAATTTGAACATCACCGGTACTTGCGGCAATCTTATGTTTAAGTTCAATCCTTTGAATATAGCCGGAAGCGGGATTTCTTTGGATGACATAAGCCTTTTTGCAATATGCGCCTTGCATGACAACGGAAAGGCGGCATGGCCCCTTTGCGCATATCTGAAAGGCAGGACGGAGTGGAGAAGCCGCCTGGGAAATAAACCGGCGGACAGAGGAAATTTAGGAGTGACGGCAAAAGAAAATGCCACAGAGGAATTTCCCAGGGATGTGGTAAGCAAGTACAAGGTTGACATAACAAGCATATATGACAAAGAGAGAATGCAGGAAATAAATGCAGACGGTATAATAACTGCAAGACCCGATACTGCAAAAAGTGAAGGAAATAAATTTGGGAAAAAAACCGCAAAATCAGAATCGCCTCTTGCCAGGGATGAGAAAACCAAGGCCTGGGAGCATGAATCGCCCCTTGCCGGGGATGCGGAAGTCAAAGCCCGGCAGCCTGAACCGCTCCTTGATGTACCGGAAAAAGCAGAGGCGCAATCCGGGGAAATATACGGCAAAACACAGCTTGCCGAATCACGGCAAACTGAAGCAAAACAGCCTGAGGAAGAATTATTGCCCGGTAACGGGGAAAAAGAACAGTCAAAAGAAGGTTTGGAGCCGGGAGCCCAGATGGCCAGGCTGCCCTCCGATGAGGATGAAAAAGTGGAGAGTGAGACAGAGAGAATCTCCACCCAGGGAATTGCCTGTTCCCATGAAGCTGACCCGTTGAAATGTGCCAATTGCTATTTGCATGGCTTTAAAAAAGCAAAAAGCGATGAAAAAGCAGTTCCGGCAGATATGAAAAAACTGCGGGAGGCATTTGATGTTTACTTTGAAAGGCACTGCCCCTTCAACAACAGGAGAAAAGACTATACCTGGTGGAAGGTAAACAGCCCCGTTTATCTTAATAATGTTTTATACCAGTTTGACATAAAAGCTCCCGTTTTATTCAACCCGAAAGCCCTTATGGCACATTTCAAGTACAGGCATTACATAGCTGGAATATATACGGACAAGAGAACTGAAAAGGAATATCTTGTCTGCGGAGTACCGGGGGCTTACAGGATGGATGAGAAGCCCTTTGGCGGGGACATATGCAGGTGGGTTCAGTCGGAGGGAACTCAATTGCGCTACGGAGCCTTCGGGTACTGGCTGGTGTATATAGACCCTGAAACAGGCCAGGTGCTTGGAAGCT
This sequence comes from Clostridiaceae bacterium, assembly GCA_012839865.1. Lineage (GTDB taxonomy): Bacteria > Bacillota > Clostridia > CAYPLH01 > DUMO01 > DUMO01. The sequence continues at coordinate 36,692 of DUMO01000028.1, read as the reverse complement.
AGGGGGATATGGTTTGACGTTGGTTTATGATAAAATATAACTGATTGTATGTCTTGTGTGTAATTCACTCAGGGCTTATTAAATTATTTGAGGGATGGCATGGGTTTATTTAATCAAAAAGAAACTTATCCGGAGTTGGACAAGCTTTATGTATCTGTCATTATTGCGGCAGCCGGCAAGGGAACCAGGATGAACATGGACATTAACAAGCAATATATCAATATTGGCGGCTTGCCTGTCCTGGCAAGTACTCTGCTTAAGTTTGACAGGTGCAGGCTTGTTGATGAAATCATCCTGGTGGTGAACGAGCAGGATATAATTTTTTGTAAAAACAAAATTGTTGATGAATATGGAATTGAAAAGGTGAAGGTAATTACCGCCGGGGGTAATGAAAGGCAGGAATCGGTGCAAAGGGGGCTTGCTGAGCTACACCGGGATACCGGCATTGTTCTTGTACATGACGGTGCAAGGCCTTTTGTGGAGGAAGATATTATTATAGAAAACATAGCCGCTGCATTTCAGTACGGTGCTGCATGCACCGCAGTACCTGTAAAGGATACTGTCAAGGCATCTGACGAAAACGGATTTGTCAGGGAAACCCTTGACCGGAGTGCTCTTTGGCTGATTCAAACACCCCAGGCTTTCAGATATGACATTATTGCCGACGCATATGAAAAAGCCATGTCGGAAGGGTATGTTGGCACCGATGATGCCATCCTGGCCGAAAGGGCGGGATATAAAGTAAGGCTTGTAATGGGCAGCTATAGCAATATAAAGATTACAACCCGGGAAGACCTGGTTATTGGTGAGGCAATTGCAAGGATGGACATGCCCTATTAGTTTAAATTACGGTTTTATGGAAAGGATGAGGTAAAAGATGAAAGTGGGGATTGGACAGGACAGCCACAGGTTTGACTTAAACAGCTCAGCCAAAAAACTGGTTTTGGGAGGAGTTGTTTTTGAAGGTTATCCGGGTCTTGAAGGAAACAGTGATGCCGATGTAATTTTACATGCAATAACAAATGCGATTTCGGGAGTAACCTGCGTAAATATTCTGGGGGAAATTGCCGACAGAATGTGCCGGCTGCAGGGCATAACCGATAGCAGTGAATATGTCCGGGAAGCAATGAAGTACCTGGGAGAAAATAAGATAGTGCACCTTTCGGTTTCGATAGAATGTCTGGAACCCAAAATTAGCCCGAAAATTCCGCAAATTCGCGAAAGTCTTTCTAAACTGCTGGATATTCCGCCTGACTGCATAGGTATTACAGCTACTACAGGAGAAGGATTGACCGGATTTGGACGGGGCGAGGGAATTCAGGCATTTTGTTGTATAACCGTGGTGTAGGGAGGTAAAAGAAATCAGAATGAAATCAAATATTTTCAAAATAATATTGGTGTTGTGTGTTTTGCTGGCATTATGCGGATGTTCGCAGGAAACCGGCAGCTTTTTTGATGCAACTGAAAAAACCGTGGAAAGTGAGGATGGAAGACTAAGCCTTAAGCTACCGGGCAACTGGGAAAAAAGCAAAATTAAATTGAATCCGGAAGCCCGGCTTGAAGTGTCATCCCAAAACGATGAGAGTCATGTATTTGTAATTGATGAAAGCAAGAAGGCATTTGTAGAGTCAATAAAGTTAGAGGACTATTATGAAATATTAATCGAAAATTTCAATAATGAGCTTTATGATTGCAAGGTTTCAGAACCAACAGAAATCATTGTTGACGGGAAAAAGTCAATTTTAACAGAAATAAAGGGTTCAACAGGTGATTCCAGAGTTGTCTACTGGCTTCTTGCAGTTGATTCCGGGGACAGTTTTACACAGGTTACAGGCTGGACTTTAGAGTCCAGATATGACCAGAGCAAGGAAGAGATACTTGATATTGTGAAAAGCTTCAGGAAGAAAGTTAAAGCGTCATCAACAGCTGAAACCGGAGCCAAACCCAAAGAATCGGGTGTGATGGCTGTTAAAAGTGAAGACGGGAAAATGGAACTTACCGTACCAAAGCACTGGAACAGCAAAGATGAAGAACTCGGCAAAGATGCGGATATAGCGGTTACTTCAAGGAGTGAGGACAAGTACGTCATTGCTGTATATCACGAAAAAGAGCAGTTGGATGATAATATTACCCTTTTGGATTATTACAACCTTGTTGTCGGGAATGTGCTGAAAACAATGGAAAGCTATGTGGTCAGCGAACCCATGGACACAGAGGTAAATGGCAAAAAAGCAATTTTAGCAGGAATCAAAGGCACCGCCAGCAAGGTTGAAATTGCATACTGGATTTGTGCCGTAGAATCGGAGAAAAGTTTCGCACATGTTTCCGGCTGGACTCTTTACAGCAAGGTGGAGGAAAACAGGGACTCGGTATTACAGGCAATGAAAAGCCTGGTTATAAATGAATAATAGTATTGAGTTCAGAAGTATTATTTCATAAATAATCAGCTTCTACATTGCCAGGTATCTGAGAAATGAAAAGTATGCAGAACAAACAGATATATCAGAACAGATTGCATATGAATCAACAACAGTTGATGTCATAACTATATCAAACTTTGCTTTATACCTCATCTGTCCATGTCCTTCTGGAGAATAAAAGAATCAGGGTAAACAGTTCAAGTCTTCCGAGAAGCATCAGGGCGGAGAGGATCAGTTTTGTTCCGGAACTGAAAAAAGCAAAGTTGCATGAGGGTCCCACCATGCCAAGGCCGGGACCTATATTTCCCAGGGTGGCAGCCGTAGCAGTGGCAGCAGTTACAAGATCAACTCCTTCCAGTGAAACAAGCAATGTACCAATGACGAAAATAATTATGAATAGCATGACAAAGCTTGAAATGGATGCTACCGTATCCTGCGGCAACGTCCTTGTTCCAACCTTTATCGGAACTACAGCTTTTGGATGTATTGTCTTTTTAAATTCACGGCCTATCATTTTAAATATAACCAGGATACGGATGTTTTTAATGGAACCGCTGGTGGAACCTGCGCATCCACCGACAAACATTAATGTAAAAAGTATGCCTTTGCTGAAGGTACTCCATTTGTCAAAATCAACAGTTGAATAACCTGTTGTCGATATTATTGAGCCAACCTGGAAGAATGATTGCTCCAGGGATTTGAAAATATTCCTGAAAACATGTTGATTTATGTCAACTGCAATCAAAATCACACTGACAGCTATTATTCCCAGGTAAAGACGCAATTCACTGTTTTGCAGTATATCTTTCCACCTGCCCTTGAACAGGCTGTAATATAGTGAAAAATTTATTCCTGATAAAACCATGAAAACTGCTATTACCAGGTTGATATATGTGCTGTTGTAAGCGCCTATGCTGAGATTCCTGTTTGAGTAGCCTCCTGTTCCTACTGTTCCGAAGGAATGAATTAATGCGTCAAATAGATTCATACCGCCTAAAAGCAGCAGTATTATTTCAAGAAGCGTGATTCCAAAGTATGTTGTGTAAAGAATTCTTGCTGTATCCTGGATTTTGGGAGCAATTTTTTCAGTGGTGGGACCAGGGCTTTCAGCCTTGAAAATCTGATATCCGCCCATGCCCAGGGCAGGGAAAACTGCCACAGTGAATACCAATATACCCATTCCCCCAAGCCATATTGTAAGGGACCTCCAAAAAAGAATGCCCTTCGGGAGGGATTCGATATCTGTCAATATGGTTGAGCCTGTTGTAGTAAATCCGGATACCGTTTCAAAAAAAGCATCGACTAAAGAATTGATGCTGCCTGAAAAAAGAAAAGGCAGGGAACCGAACAATGAGTAAAGAATCCACACCAAAGACACTATTGCAAGACTGTCCCGTATTTTAATCTGAGTTTTTTTATTTGAAAACCTTGACAAAATAAAACCAAACAGTGCAGTACACGCTATGCTGATAATAAAGGCAACGGCATCTTTTTGCCCGTAAACAAGCGAAATTCCAAGGGGGAGCACCATGACCAATGCTTCAAGCAATAGCAGCTTCCCGGTTAGTTTCAATACAATTCCATAATTCATAAAATCCACCCTCTTTTACTTGAAAAGAATTTCCGGTGTAAACTGTGAAGAGAGGCTGAATATAATCATCCTGTCATTTTCATGTATAACCGTCTTGCCGTTGGGTATTATGACCTGCCCCTCATGCACCACTGTTGCAACAATTATTCCCTTTGGAATATTGGCCTGGTATAGTGGCTTGCCGACGATGGACATTTTTTTCTCGGCAATTACCTCTGTAATTTCAGCCTGTCCACCCAAAAGAAGCGAGACGGATACCGTGTTTTCTCCCCGGATATGTTTCAGAACCTCGCTTACAGTGATGTCTATGGGGCTTAATGCTATGTCGACACCCAGCTTTTCAATCAATTTCACATAGTTTGGCTTGCTTACCTTTGCAATGACTTTTTTTACACCTGCCTGCTTGGCTAAAAGAGTCATAAGAAGGTTCTCTTCGTCAAAACCTGTTGCGCCTATAAATGCATCCATCTTTGAAATATCTTCTTCCTCAAGAAGACCCATGTTGCTTCCGTCTCCATGGATAACAAGGGCTTCGGGCAGATTTTCCGAAAGGTATTCGCACCTCCTCATGTCTATTTCAATAATTTTTACCGCAACCCCAAGACCGGTTAATTTTTTCGTTAAGTAGTAGCCAATTTTTCCGCCGCCTAAAATCATAACCTTTTTTATGTACCTGGTAGGCAGCAATGAGTTGGATTTTGCGGACAGGCTGTTTATATTTTCGGACTTGCCTATTATGTATAAAGTATCATTATCTAAAATCTTTGTTGAACCGTTAGGAATTATTATTTCGCCGTTCCTGGAAATTGCAACAATAAGAAGACCTCTTTTTATGATATCAAGCTCCATTAATTTTTTACCTGCAAACCCAGGTAGATTTGCAACATTGAGATCCACCATCGTAACTTTCCCATTGGCAAAATCCCCGGAATAGAAAGTATTGCTTTTGAACAAGTACCTTTCAAATTCATTCGCAGTTGCAAGGTCCGGGTTTATGACATGGTCTATGTCCATGCTTGCTTTCAGAAAGTTTAAATGCTCATTATATTCAGGATTTCGAACCCGGGCAATTGCTTTTTTGCAACCAAGCTTTTTAGCGAGATTGCTGATTACAATATTGGTTTCATCATTGTCTGTAACTGCAATGATGAAATCATATGTATGTATGTTCAATTCCTTAAGCGTGGAAATCTGTGTACCGCTTGCCTGAATAACCATGACATCCAGCTGCTCGCTGATGTCATTAAGAACATCAGCACTGGTATCAATAACCGTAATATCCGTATTACCCGAAGATAAAGAATTGGCCAGCTTGTATCCAAGCTTGCCTGCCCCTACAATCATTATTTTCATTTTTTACGCATTCCCCTTCAAGTATTTATGTTCACATGATTAACCGTCCTAAATTTATCATGTTATTATTTTTTAAAATATATGACGGTTAAACTTTCAAAGTTATTACATATTCTGTCTGACTGTGTTTGCCGGAAAAATTTGAATTAGTAGATATTATAACATAAAACATGTGGATTGTAAAAAATAGGTCGTGGAATGTGGATAATGGCGTAATAATTATTTTTTAGCCAACAACTCTTTATTGATTTTTTCTTTCAGCCTGTTTAAAGCTTCCCCTGCTGCTTTACGTACATTCTCATCAGTGTCATTATTAACAATATACCTGACAAATTCTATGGATCTGCTATTTCCAACCGTACCAAGGGATTCTGCTGCAGCGATGCGGACATCCGGATCAGGGTCCCGAAGCATGTTTACAAGTCCGTTAGCAGAGTCCTCTGTCTCAATGGTACCCAGCCCTTTTGCAATGGCAACGCGGATGTCTTTATCATCTGATTCTGCAAACTTTACAAGTTTGGCTGTTTTCTTCTTTTTTGCCCATTTTTCAACCTTGCTGACAGATATGCCCATACATTACTTCCCCTTTCACTAAAGTAGTTGTAATGCAACACAGTACATACTATTCAATCATTTAAAATCATATTACAATCTTTTTTTTCCATATTAACCCACACTCCACTTAAAAAATAAAATAAATGGCCAGACGAAATAGATCCGTCTAGCCGTATATTTCTTTCACAAAACATTTTAAGTTTTTGTGACCGGATTCAATACCTCTTATAGGGTCTTCCAGGCCTTCCAACTCAATTGACAACACATCATCGTGCCTGGTTTCTTTCATTATTGTCAAACACTGCATGATGGACACATCTCCGTGGCCTATAACAGAACTGCGGTTATAGCTGCCTTTCCGGGCATCTCCCGGGTCAGGCATCATTCCTGATTTTTTATGAAAATGGTTGGCAAGCACAAGGAATGCATATATATTCCCAAAATACATCCGGCCGCTGTTGACAGCATTGTTAAAGCTGTAGGAACTAACGACTGTTTCCATTGGAACAACTCCTTGTGAAAACTTATTTGTATTGCTTTATAGTATAATTATATCGGTGGATAGCGATTATTTCAATAATGGAATTATTTATCCTGCACCTCTTGCCCAACCAGTAAGCATCCGCAAAAAATTCAGACTTTGGAATATTTCATGTAATATTATTCCAAAACCCACATATACATTTTTATACAGGAAGATCCGGATGATTGAGACCTTTTTTCAATGTCAGGGAACAGTTTTGTGTAAATTAACCTAAAATCACGTTTTATACTTGTAGAAAAATATTTCAATGAAGTTCATACTTAAACTTGAAGCAAGTAAAAGTTTATGGCATAATAAAGAAAGACGGTAAACTTTAGAAATAAACTGGAATAGTATAACACCCTTTACAAGTTAACTTTAAATTATAAATAAAAGCATTAATACTTTATCTGCTTTTATATAAATCAAGGTTAAAGGAAAGTAAGTTCCTTTTGGCCTGTTTCTCGCAATATTGTCCCAACGGAAGAATGACCGGTATCTGTAAAATTTGATATTGGCAATGTCTTCGGTTGCGGGAAGAGGGAAATAACAGTTGTAAGTCCTTTGAAAAAGACACTCCCGGACGGAAGTGTGACAGGTATTAACGGAGTGGCCCGGAATCGGGCTGAATACCAAAATGGAATTTGAATTGCCTGGCTTTGCTACGGGCTTGAGATCTTAAATACCCTCAGCTTGTGGCGGATTATCAAAGCAATGCAATTTCCTGAAAAATGTAGCTTGTACTATGCTTGTTTATTGGGGGGGGATAATAATGAACAATACATCCTGAGTTTCGGCAGCATAGTGATAAAGCACTTAGACCGCTTAAGGCAAGGGTGCTTGGGAAACAGACTTACAGGTTTTTTAATGGGACGAGCATTGTTTTACTTTAAAATTTTGCATAACTGCAAGTTATGCAAGAAGTTAATGTTGGGGGTGAACTTTTGTGAATAAAAAGTGGTTAATCGCTATTATTGTTGCAGTAGTAGTAATTCTAATAGCAATACCTGCCGGAATCATATTAAAAATACATAATTCAGAATATGATTGCAGTTTTGAGTACAGGAAGGTTGAAGACATTGTTTCCGAAATAGCCCGTAAGCATACATATTATGATGCTGCGAACAAGACTGTGGAAGTCAGCCTTGATCAGGATTTAATAAATTCGCTGATTGTGGATTTAATGGGTTCAATGGATTTAGGACTTCCTGATAATATTCAACTCAAGCAAGTCTTCTTAAACACCAAGGATCGGAGAATTTATATCAACGCAAAATACGGTGCTTTAAACACTCCGTTAAGCGCCCGGATTAATGTTGATATCCAGGCTGACGGTCTTGTCATCAAGGCTGATAGTTTGAAATTAGCCAACATGAATGCACCCGGTTTTGTCAAGAACCAAATACCCGCAGAAGTGTTGACATACAATATAAAATATGCCGACCTGGGAATCCCGGTAGTATTTGGTGTAAAAGATGTTAAATTCGGTTCAGGAAATATTACTGTTTTAATAGAGCTCTATGAGGATAAAATTGCAGATCTTGCAGTAAGCTACAGAGACGACATCTTGAATGAAATTAACAAAGCTAAAGCCAACCAGTCTGGAACAGTTGCAACATTCCTAGACAAGCTTGCCGCTTCGGAAGCTCTTTCAGAAGCTAAATTCAGAGAATATGTAAAAACCATTCTGAATGACGGCGAACTGGTCAACAGTGCCATCTATTTTGCAACAGCAGAGGATCTTGGCAAATACTCCAAGAGCCTTGAATCAGGACAGGAGAAATTAATGGCATGGCTGGATCCAATCATGTCTATTAAGTTTGAAGGCAGTATTGATGAGATTGTCACCAATATCATTGAAGATGAAAAGCTAAAAGACCTGGCATCCTGGTTCGTAAGCCGTGACAAGATCGATGAATATACTTCAACCGTTAAGGACTACACTACAAAATATACCGCTGCAATGACATCCTTCAATGATATTACCGCAAAACTCACAAGCGGAGATATCGATGGTGCTGTCACCAGCCTGACCCGCAAGGATGAAATTAAAAACTTCCTTGGCCTGTTCCTTGACAGGGCAGAGATCGATAAATATGCTTCAGATATAGACAAATACTACTCAATGTACAACAATGTTTTAGGAGCCTTCAAAGGAATAAGCGATGATGTCAACAATGGAGATTATGACGCCGCTATTAACAGACTTGTCAGTGATTCTGCTCTGAAAGACTTCATTGCAATGTTTGTTGATAGAGCTACCGTTGACCAGTATGCAAATGATGTCAAGGGATATTACACCAAGTTCAATAATGTTCTGGCTGCATTGGATGGAGTCAGCGCTGCTGTTAACGACGGTGATATCGAAAGGGCAATAAACACTTTGAAGGATAATACCGCTGTACAGGAATTCCTGGCTCTGTTTGTTGATTCTGACATAGTTGGCGATATTGCAAAGGATATCGAGGAATACTATGGCATATACAATACAGCCATGAATACATTGAACGATATTACAGCTGCTATCAATACAGGAGATATTGACACCATTATTTCTAAGATCGTTGACAATAAGGAACTTGAGGAATTCCTCGCATTGTTCCTGGATCAGAGTGCTATAGACGAGTACCTTGCAGAGGTTGAGAAATACTACCAGATGTATCAGGACTACCTGGCACAGGTCAACGAAGCAATTGCCTCCTTTGAAGCAGCAGTTGCCGCAATCGATACAGAGGCTATAAAGGCTAATGTGGAATCATTCAAGGCACAAGTTGCAGCTGCGAAGGATGTACAGCAGTTCCTGCTTGACCAGGTTGACCTTATCGACACCGAAGGCCTTAAGGAACTTGCTGCACTGTGGGAAAGCGACACCGGTGTAATTAAAGATACACTTGCTTATTATGAACCCACATGGGAAGAAACCGTGAAATTTATAAATGCTGCAGATGAAACAAAAACAAGCCTGAGAAAAGCAATATTGGATATGGATTTGAGCTCTGTTGATGAAATCAATGCAATAGCTGATGACTGGTGCAACTTTACGGTTAAGCTGGTTGAAATGCTGCAGGACAAGAAGTATGCTGAACTTGCAGACATGGTTGCAAATAACAACTTCAGCGATCCTGAGATGAAGGCATTTATAGATAAGTACTCCAGCGGAGATGTAGAGTTGACAGCTTTCAACAAGATGGTAACGGATCTTACCACCTGGTGGGCAGATATGGCCAACCTTTATGCGAAACTTGCCAGCGGGGACTATGAAGGCGCTTACGAGATATTCTCAGAAAAATATGTTAAAGAAGCAGGTCCCAGATGGGCATTTCGTAGATAAAAATTAAACAGATTTCCTACATGATAAAACTGCCGCAGTCAAAGTTTCATCCCTGACTGCGGCAGTTTTTATTTCCTTAAAGTAAAGTTTGACTGACAGGTCCGTGGGTGTTATTTATATATAAATAATATGTTTATAATGCAGAATCATCGTGTTTGATGCAATAAAATTCTACTGGGTGCAATAAGTGCCAAAAGGCCGGATTTCCTGACTTTTCTCCAAACATACATTGCATCTTTATGCAATAGGAGCTTGTAAGACCATTAGCCATGGACAACAAAGTTTAAATAAGATATTTTAATAATAAGAGAAATTTTTCGGAGGTTTGCCCTTGAGTTTTAAATTTGTACATATAGCGGACGTTCACCTTGATACACCCTTTGGCAATAAGGATAAAAGTTTTCGTACAAGCTTTTCTTCATATGTTAAAGAGTCCTTTTCAAAAGTTGTAGATCTGACAATTGAGGAAAAGGCAAATGCGTTGCTGATTGCAGGGGACTTGTTTGACAGCGGAACTTTGAGTTTTGCCACTGAAATTTTTCTGACAGAACAACTAAACCGGCTTGGTGATGCAGGAATCCGGGTGTTCTATGCCCCGGGAAATCATGACCCTGTCAGCGAAAGGTTGCGTATTGCATGGCCGTCCAATGTGACGGTTTTCGACAGTCATTCACCCACGGCCGTTGAAATTAAAGACAACCAGGGGTTTGTTATTGCCCGGATCATTGGAGCAGGGCATGAGAAGAAGACTGTTTCGGAAAACCTTGCCAAGCTTTTTGAACCATGCTCAAAGGACGGAATACCTCATATCGGTTTATGTCATGCCATGGTTAACGGATACGGAGGAAGCGAGCACGACAGGTACGCTCCCTGTGAGGTGGAGGATTTGCTGGAGAAGAATTATATGTACTGGGCCTTGGGACACATACACAAGAGGGAAGTGGTTTCTTCTTCTCCATATGTTGTGTACCCCGGAAATCTTATTGGCAGAAATGTGAAAGAAACCGGGCAAAAAGGGGCATATGTTGTTGAAATTAATGATGGGTATGTGGACTTGAGGTTTGTGCCCATTGCGCCTATAGTTTGGTCTGTGTTGGATGTAAAAGGCCTTGATTTTATCGACAGGCCGGATAAGTTAATCGACCTTTTAAAAAACAGGATTGCTGAGGAAACCGGCTCAATGAATAAAAAGATTTATTTAAGGATAAATCTTGCCGGTCCAATGCTTTTATACAATGAAATGAAGCTTGAGGGGAACATTGAAGCTCTTAGAGAAGAGCTTATGACCGAGACAGGCTTATCATATATTGAAATTGACACAAGCGGGCTTGCCCAACCTGTTGACCCTGCCGGATACTGCAACAAGCCTCACGTGTTGGGTACGGCCCTTCAATTAATTGAACGGTTGAAAGAAGATGATAAGCTTCTTTTAAGCCTCAAGCCGGACAGACTAGCCGGTTTGGCTTCCTCAAATGAAGACGAGCTTTTGGGGTATCTTCGTTCTTTACTGGAAAATATGGATTATGATATAACCGCCAGGCTTTTAAAAGAGGAGGCACAATGAAGATAAAGAGAATTATTGCTGAAGCTTTTGGGGTTTTAAGAAACAGGGAAATAATTTTTGACGATAAAAACATCATAATTGTAACAGGCAGGAACGAAGCGGGGAAATCCACCCTTTTCAATCTGGTTGCCGGCATTTTGTACGGATTTAGTCCTGCATCAGTTGAAAAAAATCCATATGTGCCATGGGATAATGCCTTCGCGTCATTAACAAGCAGCATAATCCTGCAGGATGGCAGTGAAATTCAGATAACCCGGAAGCTGGCAGGCAGCATTACAGGGAAAGTAGTCCGTGGTGACATGGTGGAGGATATTAGAAACCACCCGGTTCCGGAGGTGGCAAACCTGCCAATGGAGATATTTTACGAGATATACGCCCTGGACATGGACAGCATGAATTTCCCCAGATCAGAGGCATGGCAATCGGTACAGGACAGGCTATTGGGCGGTCAATATGCAAGTTTTTTAAACCCTGTGGCCAAAGTAACCAGTGATATTGAAACATACGCCAACCAATTGTGGAGAGGTGACCGGCGGGGGAAACCTGTTGCAAAGGAAATAGAAGAAAAGATACGATCCCTTGAGGCGGAACTGAAGGAAGCCGTTAATAATGAAATTTTTCTAAGAAAAGATAAAGTTGAACTTCTTGAAAAGGAAAAAGAGCTTGTTCAAAAAAGGGAGGAAAAGGCGCGTATCATTGCTATGATGAGCAGGCTTGAGGAGCTTTTGCCAGTAAAAAAACAACTGGAAAAGGCGGAACTATTGAAAAAGCTGGCCGGGAAAGCAGAACACCTTAAGCACCTTCCCGAAAACCCTGCTCAAAGACTTAATGAGATACATGACAGGCTTAAGGAACTGACGGGGATTATAGAGGGAAATATTTCCCGGGAGAAATATTTATATGAAAAAATTCAAACTTTTACGAAAGATAATGAAGTGGTATTGAAAAACTCAGACAAAATAAAAGTGCTTATTAAGGCATACGACAGGATAAAAGCCGATACCGAAGAGCATCAAAGGCTTTGCCGGGAAGCTTGCATATATAAAAATAAATTGCATAGTGTCTGGAGCAGAAGTTTTGAAACAAAGTGGAATGAAGAATATATGAAAGATCTGGAATCAATCAACCCCGACAGAATCCGGACTGCAATCAATAATTTTACCTTGTTGAATAATCAATACATGAATGAATATGCCCGGATGGAGCTATTAAAGGAGCAAGTAAACAGGAAAAAGCTTCCGGGCTTTACACCCTTTGTATCAATTGCAGTATTTTTGCTTGGGGTTGCTGGAGTGATCAAAGGAAACAGTGTGTATCCGGGCCTTATTGCCGGTTTGTTTTCCGCCTGCCTTGTCCTTGCATGGTGGTTTTTCAACAGGAAAGGGCAATACGACCTGAAAGAATATGAAACAAAGGCAAATAAGATAAAAGAGCAAAAAGACAGAATTTTGGTGGAGTTGAAAACGATGCTGTCAGGCTTGCCAACTCCACGTGAGCGGCTGGACAACCCGGATATGGGCCTTGCTGTGGACTTGGCGGAACTTAAAGAGGTTGCCGTTTGCGTAACTGAAACAGGAAGAAGAATTAGTGATATTAGTGCAAGGCTTGATTCTGACAAAAATGATATAAACAAGGTTTTTGATTTAATTGGGAAAAAGCCGGAATTTGAAAATCTCTCCGATAAAATAAATTACCTTGAAATATGTCTTGAGAAAAGCGAAAGGCTTTTTCGGGAGAATGAGGAAGCCTTGTTTGAGATGAAGCATCTTCAGGATGAGCAAAATAGTGCCAGGAAGGAATATGAAAACCTAAAAGAAGAAATGGATGCAATATTGGAAGGCCTGAAGGAAATGGAGGGAAATACTCCGGAGGAAAAGAGCGAGGCATTTATAAGGCAGAGAAGGTACCTTCAAAGTGCAGAAAGTATTTTGGACAACCTTTATGGCGAGCACCCCGGCCTTGACGGGATGATAAATGATCCGGACAGCTTTTTCAACCGGTATAATACACAAATTGATGAGGAGGCAATATTAAGCCTCAAGGAGGAGAAGGAAATACTGGAGGGCAGGATCAACACCCTTATGGAAGAAATCGGCACATTAAAAAAGGATATTGAGTACCGTATCGTAAGGAGAAGTCCTGCGGACATACAAGGGGAAACGGCCAGCCTGAAGGATGAACTTGGAAAAGTTGAAACTGAAAGGGACAGGCTGGTATTGCTATGCAATATTTTAAAGGAGGCCGACAGGACTTTCCGTGAGGAACACCAGCCTGATGTGCTGAAAAAAGCGGGGACATATCTTTATATAATAACCTCGGGAAGTTACGACAGGCTGCTTTTGTCGGAGAAGGAAAAAGACACCATGGAAGTGCGGGAGGCCGGGTCGGGCAAAACCAGGGAAGTCAGCCTGTTAAGCAGGGGCACCCGGGAACAGGTTTATCTTGCATTGAGGCTGGCATTGGTGGACCACCTGGACCCTGTAAATGAAAGATTGCCGATATTCATGGATGAGGTATTTGTCAACTGGGATGGAGTGAGATTTAAGAACAGCATTGATATACTGAAAAAACTGGCGGAAAACAGGCAGGTTTTTGTGTTTACCTGCCATGATTGGATGGTGGAGAGGCTAGAATCTGAACTGGATGTGCAAATCATAAAAATGTAGTATTGACTGATGAAACAGTGCCAATCATTTCATTCGTTCGATTCAACTATCCCACTTCTTACTAATTCTTTACTTGTTATAAGAGCTGAATGTACATGAAATAATACCCGAAACATGCTGCTGTATTTGCCATGCAGCCTGTCGATGTGAAATCCCCTGTATTAAAAAAGAACTTTTTGACAACCATAATATAAAGCTGATGAATTTTTTTCAAGTATAGACAGGGGATGGTCACACAATATGCAATATTACAGTTTAATCGGAGCAATCGGATTTATAGCAGCAATTATTATTTTATTGCAGCTTTTTTTGCTGCAGTCAAGAGACAGAAGAATACTTGATTTAAAAATCCATGATGCTTCATTGACAAGTGAGGAACTGGAAGAACATGCAAAACACATGGCTTTTGAACAGGGCAGTGTTAAAAAGAGCCTTGCAATCAACTGGCCTGTACCGAGAATGAACGATAATTATAAATATATTATTTATGTCTACAAGAGCTTGAATCTGGATGTGCAAAACATGCACAAAACGTCACCTGCGGCTGAATGGCTCCTGGACAATTTTTACATTATTGAGGAGCAGGTAAAAAGCATCCGAAGGGATTTGACAAAAAAACAGTATTCACTCCTTCCCATACTTGAAAAAGGCCCCATGAGAGGGTATGCACGAATTTACAACCTTGCCCTGGAGCTTGTGTCCCACACAAATGCAAAAGTGGATGACAAGACGCTCATCAACTATATAAAAGCCTACCAGACCCATAGTATCCTGACAAATCAGGAACTGTGGACATTGTCAATCATGATCCGGATTGCCATTATTGAAAAGCTGAGGTTTATCTGTGAAAAAATCATGCAATCAAGGATACAGAAAAGAAAGGCCGACAAGCTTCTGGACAGTATTGTCACTGACGGGGAGCAGGAATATGACAAGCTCATTAAAGCCCTGGAAACTCAGATTAAAGCAATGAATGAAATAAATCCTGCTTTTTTGGAGCATTTATCATACAGGATAAGAAAAATGGGGCGTTCCGGCTCGTCTATACTGCACATTATTGACCAGAGGCTTGCACAATTTGGCACCACCCTTAAGGCGGTAACCCAGAAAGAGCATAATGATGAAGCTGTAAGGAAATATTCCATTGAAAATTGCATAATAAGCTTAAAATACATTTCCTCCATTGACTGGATAGAAATTTTCGAATCCCTCAGCATAAGTGAGAAATACTTAAGGGAGGACCCTGACGGAACATATCCCAGGATGGACCTGCCATCAAGGAATTACTACAGAAATAATCTTGAAGGTCTTGCAAGGAAATATAACGTATCGGAAAGCCATGTTGCCCAAAAAATACTTGAACTTTCCCAAAAGGCGAAAGTGGAGGGAATGGACGAAAGAAAAACCCATGTAGGATACTATATAGTCGATAAAGGTGTATATGACCTTGATAAAGAAATGGGTTACAAGTGTGGCATTTTCGGTAAAATTCATGGCAGGTTGGGAAAGTACCCTGCATTGTTGTATTTAGGTTCAATCTCCGTCCTTACGGTATTGCTGGTGTGTTTTGCGGCAAGATATGCACTGAAGGCTTCAAATAACAATCATCCGGCAGCAATTATTGCTGTCTTGATAGCAATCATACCGGCTTCCGATATTGCTTTGAATTTAGTCAACTGGATACTCAGTCATAGTTTCAAGCCGGCTTTTATTCCAAAACTCGAATTAAAGGACGGAATAGACCGGGATAATGCTTCAATGGTTGTGGTTCCGGCGCTCCTGACGGATGAAAGCACCGCCAGGGAACTTGTTTTGAACCTTGAAGTCCATTACCTTGCAAATAAGGACGAAAACTTGTTTTTTGCCCTTCTTGGGGATTTCAGGGATGCTGATGAGGAGACTTTGCCCACCGACAAAAGAATTGCGGATACAGCCCTTGAGGTTGTAAGACAGCTTAATGAAAAGCATAAGAGAGATGAAGCCCCCATCTTCTATTTTCTCTGCCGGCACAGGCAGCTCAATAAAAGGCAGAACAAATGGATGGGATGGGAGCGAAAAAGAGGAGCCCTTATGGAGTTTAATGCAATGCTCCTGGGGGACGAAAACACATCCTATTCCATTAAATCTGATGATATTGGCAAGCTGCCCAAAATCAAGTATGTTATAACCCTTGATGCAGATACAATGCTGCCCATAGATGGAGCAAAGCGGCTTATAGGGACCATGATGCACACATTGAACCGTCCGGTAATAGATAAAAACAAAGGAATTGTGGTTGACGGGTACGGGCTGTTGCAGCCCCGGATAGGAGTAGACCTTGAAAGTGCAAATAAATCCCTCTTTTCACGTATTTTTGCGGGGGAATACGGGATTGATCCATATTCCAACGCGGTATCGGATATATATCAGGACCTGTTTGGGGAAGGTATTTTTACAGGTAAAGGCATATATGACCTTGAAGTTTTCTACAATTTGCTTAAGGATGCGATTCCTCAAAACACCGTACTGAGTCATGACCTTTTGGAAGGTTCCTATGTAAGGGCCGGACTTGTGACGGATATAGAGCTTATTGACAGTTTCCCCTCAAAGTATATTTCATTTTCAAACAGGGCCCACCGCTGGGTTCGGGGAGACTGGCAGCTTTTAAGGTGGCTTGGCCCGACGGTTGTCAACAATAAAGGCAACAGGGTGAAAAATCCCTTGTCAATAATATCCCGGTGGAAGATTCTGGACAATATCAGAAGGAGTCTGGTTTCGCCGCTGTTAATGCTGATTATTGTTCTGGGATTTGGAATATTGCCCGGCAACTGTTTTTTCTGGCTTGGAATATCGGTTCTGGCACAGGCATTCCCGCTGGTGACAGGGGTGATTGATCATATCCTGTCAAAAAAATTCAGGACAAGGTCCCAGAAAAGACATATCCCGGTTATCACTGGCCTTAAGGCAACACTGCTCAGGGTTTTACTGCTTTTTATTTTCCTGCCTCACCAGGCATATTTTATGAGCCATGCTGTTTTAAAGACCCTTTACAGGTTGGCGGTATCAAGAAGAAACATGCTTGAGTGGGTGCCTGCAGCAGCCGTTGAAAAACAGTCCCACAAAGGTGTTTTGTCTTTTTGGGGCAAAATGCGTCCGTCGGTTTTTGTGGCATTGCTGGTTGTCGTAAGCTCATTAATTTATAAGCCGGTAACATTGCTTGTATCTGTGCCTCTGTTTTTGATCTGGTGCAGTGCACCCTTCGTTGCATGGTATATAAGCATAAGCATTGACGAGGATAATATTGAGCTTGGCAGCAGTGATATTCAGGATTTGCGAAAGCTGGCCCGCAAAACCTGGCGCTATTTTGAGGAGTTTATGAATCAAAAGAACCATTACCTCCCTCCTGACAATTACCAGGAGGACCCTCCGAATGGCATTGCGTACAGGACATCACCGACAAACATTGGCCTTGGGCTTCTTTCAGCCGTAACAGCGAGGGATATGGGGTATATTGGCACTTATGAACTCTATAAAATGGTTTATGATACCATTTCTACAGTAGAAAGGATGGAAAAATGGAACGGGCATTTGCTGAACTGGTATGATACACGTTCCCTTTACCCTTTAAGGCCAAGGTATGTTTCTACTGTGGACAGTGGAAACTTTGTCGGATATTTGATTGTTCTAAGCCAAAGTCTTCAGGAATACCTGCAAAAGCCAATATTCGACACAGTCTTTATTCAGGGGCTGGAGGATACCATAAGCCTTGTGGAGCCAAATAACGTACAGGACAAATTTGGCTTTGAGTCCCTGGCAAAACTCAGGACGGCAGGGGACCAAAGCCTTGTAATGTGGGCCAGAGTTCTTGATGAAATCAGTGCAAACTGTAAAAAAATCAACTGTCATAAGTCTGTCTGGAAGTCGAAAGTTGAACACATGATGCAGAAGCATAAAAAAGAGCTTATGGAGTTTGCACGCTGGATTTATGTTCTTGAAAGTTTTCCGGAATCAGCAGTGAATGGCGATTTTGAAAAACAGGGGGAAATACCGGAACGCCTTAAAAAAATAATCGAGGTGCTGAAAAGTAATACGACTGTTGCCCAAATAGCAGAATACGGTGATATTCTTAATGAGTTAAGGAATATACATGAGAGCTTGTCAGGCAGCAATTACAACAATCCTGAGCTCTTTGCATGGCTTGAGGAACTATCGAAGGCAGTTGCCAAATCAGTGGAAAATACGGGCAAATTCATTGAGAAGTATACCGAACTTGTCAGGAAGATAGACAAACTGGCGGATGAAACTGAATTCATACATTTATATGATAAAAAGAAGCAATTGTTTTCCATTGGGTACAACATTGAAGACAATGAACTGACCAACTCATATTATGACCTTCTTGCGTCCGAGGCAAGGCAGGCAAGCTATATTGCCATAGCCAGGGGGGAAGTGGAGCAAAAACATTGGTTTCGCATGGGCAGGACCCTGACGGTTATTGATTACTATAAAGGACTGGTTTCCTGGAGCGGCACCATGTTTGAATACCTCATGCCTCTCCTGATAATGAAAAGGTATAAAAATACCCTTTTGGATGAGACATATTCCTTTGTTGTCAGAAGTCAGAAAAAATATGGAAAGCAAAGGCGTGTGCCATGGGGGACATCTGAATCGGGATTTTACTCCCTGGACATAAACCTGAATTACCAGTACAAGGCCTTCGGTTTGCCATGGCTGGGGCTTAAAAGAGGGCTGATTGAGGATATGGTTGTAGCGCCTTATGCCACCTTGCTGGCCCTGCCCATTGATCCGGAAGGAGCAATGGAGAATATCAGGAAGCTTATAAAGGAAGGGCTCGATGGACCTTATGGTTTCTATGAAGCTGTGGATTATACCCCTGAAAGACTGCCATTTGGCAGCAACAAGGGTATTGTTAAAAGCTTTATGGCCCACCACCAGGGAATGAGCCTGCTTTCATTGAATAATTTTCTTAATAAGGACATTATGCAGGAGCGTTTTCACAGGGACCCGGTGATAAAGTCCGCCCAGCTGTTGCTGCAGGAAAAGGTTCCTACAAATATTGTGTTTACAAAGGAAAACAAGGAAAAAATCACGCCCTTCAAGGACATTGTATATAGTGAAGGAGATTCAGTACGAATCTTCAAGAAACCGGACCCGGTTATTCCACGGACACATATTTTGTCAAACGGGAGTTATTCGGTTATGGTGACTGACAGGGGTACCGGATACAGCAGGTGCAACAACCTGGATGTTACCCGGTGGAGAGAGGACTTGACCTGCGATTGTTACGGGATGTTTTTCTATATACGAAATGTAGAGACTAATACGGTATGGAATGCCATACTGGAACCGGACGGGAATTTGCCGGAAAAATACTCCGTGACCTTTACACCGGATAAGGCAAAGTTTTCAAGAACTGACAAGGATATAAGCACCCAGACCGAAATAGTTGTGGCATCAGGTGAAAATGCGGAAATCCGAATGCTCTCCATTGCCAATCACGGAAAGACACCGGCTGTTATTGAGGTTACCAGCTACATGGAGATTGTACTGGCAAATCATGGCGGGGACGTGGTTCATCCTGCCTTCAGCAACTTGTTCATAGAAACGGAATATGTCCCGGAATACCGCAGCCTGCTGGCAAAACGCCGGCCAAGGGCGGACACCGGGCGGACCATGTGGATGGTAAACACCATGGTTGTGGAAGGAGATGAAGTGGGAGGAGTACAGTATGAAACCGACAGGAGTAATTTTATCGGCAGAGGCCATACTGCAGCAAATCCCGCTGCCATGGTGAAAAACAAACCTCTATCCAATACCGTAGGACCTGTATTGGACCCGATAATGAGTTTTCGCCAGTTGCTCAGGATTGAACCTGGAGACACAGCCAGAATATCTTTTATAACTGCGGTTGCTGACAGTAAAAGCGATTTGCTGGAGATTGCCGAAAAATATCAGGATACGGATAACATTGAAGCGGCATTCAGGCTGGCCCTGACCAGGAGCAGGGTGGAGGCCCGGTATCTGAACCTGAAGCCCTTTGAAATGGAAATTTATCAGGATATGATGAGTCATATTCTATATATAAGCCCGCTTCTTCGCAAAAAGGAGAGCCATATACTGAAGAATGAGCTTGGACAGTCATCCCTGTGGGCTTTTGGAATTTCAGGAGATTTACCGATTGTTATTGTTGTATTGAAGAAAATGGATGAGGTGGACATTGTTTATGAAGTTTTGAAAGCCCATGAATATTGGAGGGTTAAAGACCTGAAAGTGGATCTTGTCATACTTAATGAAGAGGAAGCCGGTTACACTCACCCCCTTCAAACCCTGCTGGCGGACGTGGTTTGCACCAGCCATGGACAGGAATTGATGAACAAACCCGGGGGAGTGTTCATAATAAAAAGCAATGAATTGACCGAAGCTGAAATGAATCTTCTTTATACTGCAGCCAGAATTGTGCTGACAAGTGACGGAGGTTATGTTTATGAACAAATTCAGACGCCGGGGGAACTGAAACTGCCTCCGTATAAAAAATTCACCAGGCAGCCTGGAGATTACGGCTTTGCGAAACCCATGGAAGAAGGTTTGGAGTTTTTCAACGGAATTGGCGGGTTTGGCAAAAAAGGCAGGGAGTATGTCATACGGCTCAATGAATCAATGCACACACCTCTTCCCTGGGTTAATGTAATAGCAAATGAGCGGATGGGGTTTTTAATTACGGAGTCAGGTGGAGGACATACCTGGTTTGAAAACAGCCGTGAGAATAAAATCACACCCTGGTCAAATGACCCTGTATCCGACACTCCCGGGGAAGTATTTTATATAAGTGACTCGGATACAGGTGAAATATGGACAATAACTCCCTTGCCTGTAAGGGAAAAAACACCGTATGTAATAAGACACGGCTTTGGCTATACCGTCTTTGAACACGCGAGCCACGGCATTGAGCAGAGTATGACGGTGTTTGTACCAAGAAGGGACCCTGTGAAAGTTACTCTGGTCAAGTTGACAAACCACACCCGGGAGGAGAGAAATCTTACCCTGACATACTATATAAGGCCTGTTTTGGGTGTCAGCGACCAGTTTACTGCAAGATATCTGGTCACCTCCACCACGGGGGATAATGCCCTTATGGTTGAAAACAAGTATAATGATGAATTCAAAGGCACTGTAGCATTTGTTGACATGACAGGCAACTCAAAAACAATAACCGGCAACAGAAAAGATTTTTTGGGCACAGGGGATTTGAAATCTCCTGAAGGCCTGAAACGCCAGAAGCTTTCCGGAACAGTGGGTGCAGGCATGGACCCCTGCGCTGCGGTGCAGACAAATATAAAACTGGCACCTTCAGAAACTTGTGAAGTGGTTTTGCTGCTGGGCATGGAATATGGCAGGCAGGAGGCTGATGAATTAAGGAAAAAATACAGGGATATAAATACTGTAAAGAATTCGCTGGAGGAGGTTGCCGGCTTCTGGAACAGGCTTCTTGACACAATCAGGATTAAAACTCCGGATAATTCCATGAACCTGATTCTGAACGGATGGCTTCTGTATCAGGTCATAGTATGCAGGCTCTGGGCAAGGTCTGCATTTTACCAGTCCGGAGGAGCTTTCGGCTACCGGGACCAGCTGCAGGATGTAATGGCTGTCCTTGAAATATGGCCCGAGCTTGCAAGGCGGCAGATTCTGCTTCATGCAGCCCACCAGTTTGTAGAAGGAGATGTTTTGCACTGGTGGCATGAGCAAGGGGATAAAGGAACAAGAACCCGGTATTCGGATGACTACCTGTGGCTGCCCTATGTTACATCCAAATATGTCAAGGCAACCGGTGATTTTGATATTCTGAAAGAAACGGTTCCTTTCCTTGAGGGGCAGTTTCTGCAGGAACATGAACATGAAATTTATATCAGGCCAAAGGTTTCATCAAGCACCGCGACCTTGTACGAACACTGCAAAAGGGCCCTGGAGTATGGATTCAAGTTTGGCAGCCATGGTCTTCCTCTTATGGGCTCCGGCGACTGGAATGACGGCATGAACCTGGTGGGGCATGAGGGCAAAGGTGAAAGCGTATGGCTTGGATGGTTCCTTTATGCCAATATCATGGATTTTCTGCCTTTGTGCGAAGCCATGGGAGATAATGAGAGTGCTGAAAGATACAAAAGTGTTGCTGAAAACCTTGTAAAAAGCATCGAAGAGAATGCCTGGGACGGCAGTTGGTACAGGAGGGCATATTTTGATGATGGCACTCCACTGGGCTCGGTGCAGAACAATGAATGTAAAATCGATTCCATTTCCCAGTCGTGGGCGGTAATATCAAAAGCTGCAAACCCGGAAAGAGTGGCAGAAGCCATAGACTCCCTCGAGAATTATCTTGTAAGGAGAGATGAAGGGCTGATTAAACTTCTTACGCCTCCTTTTGATATATGTGAGCCAAGCCCGGGGTATATAAAAGGTTATGTTCCCGGAGTAAGGGAAAACGGCGGGCAATATACACATGCAGCAGCCTGGGTGATACTGGCTTTTGCCATGTTGGGACAAGGTGACAAGGCGTGGGAGCTTTTTGAACTGATTAACCCGATTAATCATTCCAGGACACATATTGAGTATTCAAGATACAAAGTTGAACCTTATGTAATGCCGGCGGACGTATATTCTGTTCATCCGCATACAGGAAGGGGCGGCTGGACATGGTATACCGGTTCGGCAGGTTGGGTATACAAGGTAGGAATTGAGTACATTTTAGGGCTCAAGAAAAATGGAGAGGAACTTGTCATAGACCCCTGTATTCCGCGGCACTGGCCGGAATTCAGCACGGAATACAGGTATGGCAGGAGCTTGTATCAAATAAATGTTAAGAATCCGAAGGGCGTTAATAAGGGTGTAGTGGAAGTTGCAGTGGACGGTGTACAGGTAGAGTCAGAATCCGGAAGCATTAAACTTGTGGATGATGGAAAGACCCACAATGTGGTGGTAACCTTGGGGTAAGTTTTGCACATTGACAGGGCGGCTTCAGTGGTTCCAGGATCAGGGGCAGGGGCCAGGGGGACAGTCCCTGTGGTTCCTGCCATGCCCGTAAGGTTGAAAAACCTGTTGCCTGCAAAAAAATAGTGATATATTATGTATAGGACAATCATATTATCAGTTTGGCATAATTGTGGAGGTTATCATGAGAGTTTCGGTTATCGGCTGCGGCAGGTGGGGCACATTCCTTGCATGGTATTCGGCCAGAATCGGGCATGATGTTATGTTATACGGAAGGCAGGATTCCGTAAGCTACAACAAACTGCTGAAGGATAGAAAAAATGAATATCTTGAGCTTCCGGACAGTGTGAAGCTGACTTGCTCCATTTCATGCGTAATAGAGCATGCCGATTTTATAATTATTGCAATTGGCGCACAGCAGCTAAGAAGCCTTGCCCGGGAGATTGCATTGTTAAATCCGGCACAGAAAGTATTTATTCTGTGTATGAAAGGCATTGAAGCCAATACAGGGAAAAGGCTTTCCCAGGTTTTATCGGAGGAACTGGGTCCTTCTACAAGAATTGCATTATGGGTAGGACCCGGGCATGTGCAGCAGTTTCTGAATAATATTCCAAGCTGCATGGTTATCGGCTCGCAGAATATTGAGCTTACAAAAAAAATAGTGGATGAGTTTGGCAGTGAGTTGATAAGGTTTTATTACGGACAGGATATTATCGGAAACGAAGTTGGTGCAGCAGCCAAAAATGTCATTGGTATAGCAGGGGGAATGCTGGACGGTTTGGGTGTAAGCGGTTTGAAAGGTGCCCTGATGGCTCGGGGGGCCAGAGAAGTATCCCGTCTCATAAGGGCAATGGGAGGTAATGAGCTGACTGCTTATGGCCTCTGCCACCTGGGGGATTATGAGGCAACCTTGTTTTCTCAGTACAGCCACAACAGAATGTTTGGGAAAACCTTTGTAAAGGGTGAGAAGTTCGACAAGCTGGCGGAAGGGGTTTCCACTGCTGAAGCACTTGTAATGCTGTCAAAGCTCTATGAGGTTGATATGCCTATATGTTCTGCTGTCTATAGCATTGTAAAAGAAGGGAACGATCCCAAAGAGGTCCTTACCGAATTATTCATGAGACGCACTAAATTTGAGTTTTGAAAGAAAAATCAGTTGCTTTCCAATTGTTACAATTTATATTTCATAGACAATCTGCTCTAATACATCTGCAAATGAAATGTATACAGAACAGGGCTATTTGCGAAGCAAATCCGGCCAGAAGCGAGCGGGGCTCGATGCTCCCTGGCTTTTCTGGAACAAGTCTTTTATTTTGAGAAAATATACGGGCACACTGAAGGCAAAAATGCTACCGCTTTTTACTTACCCTCCGTGGCTTAAAAAAGATAAAAAACATCCTGTCTTTTTCAAGCATTTTTGCCTTTATCTCACCTGATTTTCTGGCAAAATAAAGCCAATTGTTATTGTTCTCTATACATTTCATTTGTCTCAACAACAATTTATTGAAGCATAATAACAAAAATCATTTTTTTATATTGAAAAAATTTCAAAAGCTGTGGTTCATACTTTTCTATTCAATATCCAATAATATTTATAGGGAAAAAAGAGCATATG
This sequence comes from Clostridiaceae bacterium, assembly GCA_012839865.1. Classification (GTDB taxonomy): domain Bacteria; phylum Bacillota; class Clostridia; order CAYPLH01; family DUMO01; genus DUMO01. The sequence continues at coordinate 12,092 of DUMO01000028.1, read as the reverse complement.
CTACTCCAGGCAAACATGGTTGAACCAATAATCTCAGTCTGGGTGCTTTGTACTGAAAATGATATGAGGTGACTTGAATGCGCCCTGTTTGGAAAGGTGCGATAAGCTTCGGGTTGGTGCATATTCCAATTAAACTGTATCCGGCGACATCACACAAGGATATAAAATTCAACTATCTTCATAAAGAGGATATGACTCCAATCAAATATAAGAAGCACTGTCCTGCATGCAGCAAGGACTTGGAAGCCGATGAAATTGTCAGGGGTTATGAGTATGAAAGCGGAAAATATGTAGTACTGACAGATGAAGATTTTGAGAAAATCCCCCTTGAGACAACAAAAAGCATTAATATTATAAATTTCGTAAATTTATCAGAGGTTGACCCTGTATATTTTGACAAATCATACTATCTGGCTCCAAATGAGGGCGGGCAGAAGGCCTTTGAACTTTTAAGGCAGGCAATAGAAGAGACCGGCAAGGTAGCCATAGCCAAGGTTGTTATCCGCTCCAAGGAAACTCTTTCAGCCATCAGGGTCAAGGGCAGCGACATTGTCATGGAAACCATGTTTTATCCTGATGAAATCAGAAACACAGCCGGGATACCTGAACTCAGCTATAATGTGAAGATTCATGAAAATGAACTCAAAATGGCGGTTAATTTAATAACCAGCCTTTCAGAGGCCTTTGAACCTGAAAAATATTCAAACGATTACCGGGATGCATTAATGGAGCTTATTCAAAGCAAGATTACTGGACAGGAGGTTGAAACACCTCAAAAGTTGTATGAAGGAAATGTTGTTGACCTTATGGAGGCCTTGAGGGCAAGCATAAAAATGGCAAAAGACGGGAAGAAGGTGGAGAAGAGCAGGGAGAAGAGAAATACATCATGATGTCCAACGATCTGTTTGCAAAAAAAAATTTAAAGCCAATGCTGGCATTAAGGCATGATCCTTTTGATTCGGAAGATTACATGTATGAAATCAAGTGGGATGGAATAAGGTGCCTTGCATACATCGACGAAAAAACGGTGCTTAAAAGCCGCAATAACAGGGATATTACATTTGAATACCCGGAATTTGAGGGCTTGTCCGGATTGGTAAACAATCATCCTGTCATACTTGACGGTGAAATTGTCGTAATGAAGAATGGAATGCCTTCATTTCATGAATGGCAGAAAAGAAGCAGCATTAAGGATAGAAACAAACTTATTCGCATTGCCCAAACCAATCCTGCAACATATGTTGTGTTTGACATTGTTTATTCAAAAGGGAGAGAACTTCTGAGCATCCCTTTAAAAGAAAGAAAGGATATTCTTCAAGACACGGTAATAAACAGCAAGACTATGGTCGTTTCAGATTATATTTTTGATAAAGGTATTGAATTTTATAATGCTGCAGTTTCAAGAGGCCTTGAAGGAGTTGTGGCTAAAAAAACAGACAGTCCGTATGTTCCCGGAAAAAGGACGAATTATTGGTTGAAATTTAAAAAGGTAATAGAGGAGGACTTTGTTGCCTGCGGGTATTTAAGGGGAAAGATGTGGGGGTTGGGTTCGCTGATACTCGGACTGTATGATGATAATGAAAAGCTTGTATATCAAGGGACTGTGGGTACAGGATTTTCCCGGGAGGACTGCGAAATGCTGGTGGAACATTTCAACCTGACTCATGGGGAGTACCCTTTTGAGAATAATATCAAGGAAATATCCTCAGGGATTTTTGGAGCTGCATATCTTGTGTGCACAGTTGAATTTCTTGAAAAAGGGGAGTCCGGACTAAGACATGCCTCTTTCAAGGGAGTGCGGAGTGACAAGGACCCCAGGGAATGCATAATCAGGAGAGATGAGAATGGATAAAACCGTAAAAGTTAATGGGAAAGAGCTTTTGCTTACAAACATGGACAAGGTGTTGTGGCCGCAGGACAACTATACAAAAGGCGACCTTGTTTTATACTATTATGAAATTTCGGAATATCTTCTGCCACATCTTAAGGACCGCTTGTTTGTCATGAACAGATATCCAGACGGGATTGAAGGGGAGTCCTTTTATCAGAAGGATTGCCCTGAATATGCGCCTGAATGGATTAAGACATATCCCGTATATTCTGAAAAGAAAGACAGGAATATTGATTATATTGTCTGCAATGATGTTGAAACCCTGGTGTGGCTGGTTAATCAAGGCTGCATAGAAATGCATCCCTGGCTTTCCCGTACCGCTCATATAGAGCATCCGGATATTGCGGTGTTTGATCTTGATCCTATGCCTCCCCTTGGATTTGACAGTGTAATCAGTGTAGCGCTGCTTGTTAAAGAAGCCCTCGGAGAATTTGGATTAAAAGGGTATCCCAAGACATCCGGTTCAACAGGTATGCACATTTATGTTCCCATAGAGCCAAAGCATACTTTTAGCGAAGTGAAGGAATTCGTGCAGTTTATCTGCAGGATGATAAACAGGGTTTACCCGGACAGGACAACCATGGAAAGGCTTATTGAAAACCGGGAGGGCAAAGTATACCTTGATTACCTTCAAAACTCCGGAGGAAAAACAATGGCCTGCCAGTACAGCGTAAGACCTCATCCGGGGGCTCCTGTGTCAGCCCCCCTGACATGGGACGAGGTCCAGGGGGGAAAGCTTGACCCGGGAACATTTAATATAAAAACCATTAAGGAAAGGGTAGAGGATTTAGGGGATCTTTTTGAAGAAGTTATTGCAAAAAAGCAGGACTTAAATAAATTTTTTGCTGTCAATCCCAAGGCATGAGAATGATAAGGCTTTAAATGATACCTTTCCCTGGGCAGGCAGGAAAGTGGCATGGGTACATCTTGCCGTGCAAAGGTAAATAATTTTTTATGGAGACATAAAAGCAGAATCCCTTTTATAAAGCATATAAGGGAGATAAACATCTCCCTATGGTGACGTACTCCCGCCGTCTAAGAGGCGGGAGACTTTTTGTTGCTATATATTAAAGTTTTCACTGCTTTCCTGACTGTCATCCTCCAACCTGGGACCTGACTTGCAATATATCACTCTGGTCAGCCGGTATGGCGGGTTTATAATAACCTTTTTGTTCTGCTACTTTATACAGATCATATTGAAATGTTTCATCACTGTTCCGTATTTGCTGGATAGTTTGCCGAAACTCCGGGTTGCTGGATTGGACAATTATATTTGCATATCCTGTTATACTGCTGTTTAGCATGGAAAGCACGTCATTTACCATATCTTTTTCCTGCATCATTGGAAAATCCCTCCCTAATTTAAAAATTGCATTAGTTTTTGCTTTGTATTCTGTGCAGACTGGGCAGATTGCTGAAACATCTGCTTGATTTTAGGATCGGTTGCCTGCTGGGCATAGGTTTGCAGCTTCTGATAAGCTGTTTCATGGGAACCAATCAGATGTCTCAGGTTTTGAAGTTCAAGTTGGTTTAATTGTGCCATAAAAACAACTCCTTTCATATTTTTCATTGTTTAGTATTTTAGATAAACTTTAAAATTATTCAGTGTTTCTATTTTTTCATCAATCCATGTTTTTTTGTTGCAATAAACTGCATGTGTGCTATAATAAATTTCTTAAATTAAAATGCTTTCGGGAGGCAGCGAACTTCAATGTACAAATACGATACGCATGTTCATACTGATGAAACAAGCAGATGTGGCAAAGTCAAGGCTCGGGATGTGGTACGGCTGTATAAGGAGGCAGGCTATAACGGTGTTGTGATTACAGACCATTATTTTTCTGGGTTTTTTGACAATTCACCCGGGATAACATGGGAAGACAAAATTGATGATTATTTAAAAGGCTACAGAATTGCCCTTGATGAAGGAAATAAACTTGGCCTTACAGTAATGTTCGGAATTGAGATAAAATTCGATTGTGAACCTAATGATTATTTGGTTTATGGTATGGATGAGGAGTTCTTAAAAGAAAACAAAGAACTTTATAAGCTGGATCTTGCGAAATTTGTAGAGCTTAAAAAATTAAAGGATTTTTTGATTTATCAGGCTCATCCTTTCAGGAAATCAATGCTGAGAGCGGAACCAAATTTATTGGATGGCATAGAAGTATATAATGGGAACCCCCGACATGAATCCAACAATGATATTGCTTACAGGCATGCCCTGTCTAACGGGCTGAAAATGATTTCAGGTTCAGACTTTCATCAGGTTGTAGATTTGGCTCGAGGTGGTATAATAACAAATAAGAAAATTAATACAATAAATGACCTGTTTATAACACTAAAAAAAGATGAAATTGCTGAATTAATCAAGACATGACAGGTTGCAGCTTTCAAGGTGTGCAAATACTGTAAAAGCAAAAAATTATAAAAGGTGGTGAAAATATTATGGAGATTAAAGGTATTAAAAAGTTAAAACTGTATGGGTTTAATAATTTGACCAAAACACTTAGCTTTAATCTTTATGATATTTGCTATGCCCAAACTGAAGAAGACAGGAAGGGATATATTGAGTATATTGATGAAGAGTACAATGCGGACAGGCTGACAAAAATACTTACCGATGTTGCAGATATAATAGGAGCTAATATACTCAATATTGCAAAGCAGGATTATGACCCCCAGGGAGCCAGCGTAACCATCTTAATTTCAGAGGAAAAGGGCGGTTCCGATTATATTTCAAGTGCCGAGGAGCCAGGCCCGCTTCCGGAAGCGGTTGTCGCACATCTTGATAAAAGCCATATTACGGTTCATACATATCCTGAAAGTCATCCTGATCAGGGTATCAGCACATTCAGAGCCGATATTGATGTATCAACCTGCGGCAGAATATCCCCTCTTAAGGCTCTCACCTATTTACTTCATAGCTTTGATGTGGATATTGCCACTATAGACTACCGTGTAAGAGGGTTTACCAGAGATGTGGACGGACGGAAATATTTCATAGATCATAAGATAAACTCAATACAAAACTACATCCCCGGTGAAATCAGGAAACTGTATCACATGATTGATGTAAATGTTTATCAGGAAAATATTTTTCATACAAAAATGCTTTTGAAGGAATTCAACCTGGACAATTATTTGTTTAATAAGGCGAAGGAAGAATTGAGCAGGTCTCAAAGAAGAAAAATCAAGCAAAGATTGAAGCGGGAAATGGCTGAAATATTTTATGGGAGAAATATACCGAATGTTTGAGTTGAATGCCATGTTCAGCAATATCATTTCAGACAACAGCTCTGATACTGCAATACAGCGTCAGAGCTGTTTTTATTCAACTGATGCCGAATTGTCCGGTCATAAGACAAACAAATACTCCAGAAAATGAATAAAAGTGAATGTATTTTATTCCAATAATGCGGCAGACTAAAAGGCAGGGTGATTATCATGTTGTTTTGTTTGTTATTTACGCTGGCTGTTGCTGCTGTCTTTCATTTTATTATTTCGCTTGTTGCTTCAATAGCATACAGGATAAAAATCCGGAATCTTCTTGACGGCATAAGCTCAAAAGATGACTTGCTGTATATGAATACTAAAGATTTTATCAATGTTATTGCGGAAGCCTTCAGAAGAAAAGGCCATAAAGTTGAGTTTACAGACAGGTGTGGTGAAGAGGGAAATGGTATTATAATTGATGACAAAATTTTTGCAGTGGTGTGGAAACATGCTTACAAAAGGCAGGTTGAAATTGAGGATGCCATGAAGTTTGCAAGATGCATGCAAAATAACTCTATTTACAGGGGCATGTTGATAACCCTGGGAGATTATAAGACAAATACCAGGTTATTCTGCTTTAAAAATGTTATTTCCTGTATTAATGGAGATCAACTCCTTGAAATTTGCAAAGAAGTACAAATGAGAAGAAGACCGTTGGAGAAGCCTGTTGGCTGATATCGATTGGGATAATAAAACCATTTTAGTAAAAAGATAATATATTACTTAATGAATTAGTAATCCTATTGTAATCTGTTCTTAATATTTCTATGTTAAAATACCCTCTCAAGGGAGGGAGATATTATTAAGAAAATAGTTCTTTTGTTGGTATTGGTTTTCATGGTGACATTTGCTGAACCAATATTTGCTTCAAGTTATGTTATGCATACGGTTCAGCCCGGCGAGTCTTATTACAAAATATCTTTGAAATACGATGTTGATCTGAATGAGTTGTTGAGTTTGAATGGGGTTGACAATCCGTTTGTTTATGTGGGGCAGCTTATAAAAGTTAAGCCTGTATATGACAATAAGAATATATCAGTGCAGGTAAACGGGGCAACTATTGAAATGGACTCACCCTGCTACATTGAAAGGGACATGGTCTTTGCGCCTGTCCGGTTTGTGGCGGAAGGCCTCGGTGCAAATGTGGATTGGGACAATGAAATTAAAGCGGCTGTTATCAGCAGCAACGGTAAAGTAATAAAACTTACACCGGGATCAAGATTTGTGGAAGTTGACGGGAGCATTTTTGACGCAGGGTTTGTTATAAATAATTTAAACGGGAGAATTTATATACCTTTGCGGTTTGTTGCAGAAAATCTTGGATGCGGCCTGTCATGGGACCCGGCTGAGTACATTGCTGTTATTGATACCAATGTACAGGTACAGAAAGAGATTATTCCTGTTTCAAGTTATTCATATTCATATAGCGATGAGGACCTGTACTGGCTTTCCAGAATTGTTGAAGCTGAAGCCAACGGTGAACCCTATGAAGGGAAACTTGCTGTTGCCAACGTAGTGATAAACAGAAAGAATAGTCCCGATTTCCCGGATACAATAAAAGATGTAATATTTGACCCGTCTTATGGATATCAGTTTACCCCGGTCAAGAACGGCTCAATATACAATGAGCCTTCCCAGGACAGTATACGTGCAGCCAGGGAAGCCCTTGAAGGAAATAATAATGCAGGAGGCTCCTTATATTTCTTGAATCCGGCAAAGTCAGGTTATACATGGATACAAGCGAATAGAATCCTTTTTGCAATTATTGGCGGGCACTATTTTTACCTCTAAGATGTGTTTTTGGATATTTGCTTGGGAAATAATTAAAATGCCTTGGAATCAGATAATGTCAGTGCTGTTTGAGCATGGGGATTTCGCTTGAATTATCTGATGCCGGGGCATTTTTTTATATATTGCCGGAAATGTCAGTATGGGATTCATTTGCTGCTTAGCATCCTCCGGAATCTCAGAACGGCAATCATTTCCCTGCCAGCTAAAGGGTGTTATAATTAGCACATGCTTTCAACAATATAAAAATTATTGTATAATCTATAAGAAAAATAGCAACTCAGTGCATATGGAAGGAGTTTTACAATGATTATTCAACCAAAATTCAGAGGGTTTATATGTACAACTGCTCATCCTGTCGGATGCGAGTACAATGTTAAAGAACAAATTGAATACGTCAAGAGTTTGGAGTTTTCACAAGGCCCGAAAAATGTTCTTGTAATAGGCGCATCCACAGGTTATGGCCTTGCTTCAAGAATTACTGCAGCTTTTGGTTATAAGGCCGGAACAATAGGAGTGTTTTTTGAAAAGCAGGCCTCAGCCCCGAAAAAGACTGCTTCCGCCGGGTGGTATAATTCTGCTGCATTTGAAAAATCAGCCCATGCGGAAGGTTTATATGCCAAGAGTGTAAACGGTGATGCTTTTTCAAATGAAATAAAAAATCAGGTTGCCGAACTGATTAAAAAGGATTTAGGAAAGGTTGACCTTGTTATTTACAGTTTGGCTGCTCCAAGAAGAGTGGACCCGGTTACAGGTGAGGTTTACAACTCGGTTTTAAAACCCATCGGCAGGGATTATGCAAGTAAAACCGTTGATTTTCACACCGGCGAGGTGACGGACATCACAATAGAAAGGGCTGCCGGGGAAGAAATTAAAAATACTGTGGCGGTTATGGGCGGCGATGACTGGAAGCTGTGGATGGAAACCCTCAAAAGCCAAAATTTACTGGCCGATAATGTAATTACGCTGGCTTACTCATATGTGGGACCTGAACTGACTCATCCCATTTATCGTGACGGAACCATAGGCAAAGCAAAGGATGATCTGGAAGCGGCAGCCGGAGAAATTACCGGCAGCCTGAAAGAGATTGGCGGAAAAGCATATGTATCAATCAACAAGGCGGTTGTTACCCAGGCAAGCTCAGCCATACCGGTTGTACCCCTTTATGTGTCAATACTTTTTAAAGTAATGAAGAATAAAGGGATTCACGAAGGGTGCATAGAACAGATGAGCCGTTTGCTCAAAAATCTGTATGAAGGGAATCTGCTGTTGGATGACAAGGGGCGTATAAGGATTGATGACCTTGAAATGCGGGATGATGTGCAAGAAGAGGTATCAAGAGCCTGGAACATGGTAAATTCGGATAACATAAAAGATATTTCGGATTTGGAAGGGTACAGAAATGAATTTTTCCAATTATTTGGATTTTCTATAAACGGTGTGGATTACGAAAAGGACATTGAAATCGAAATTGGAATACCAAGTATTGAATCCTGATGTCAACCGTAAATTTTATAACTGAAATCAATTGACAATATATTGTATTTAGGTTATTCTTTATACGTATATATTGTGTATGACGAGCCCAACTGATGTTGGAGAATTATCATAAAATTATTTCCCGGGTATTTCCAGAATATTGTTGGCCTTCATATACAAGCATTTGCGGTGATGTTGGTTATTTCGATATTGAATTTTGACAAAATCTATAATATCCTGTATGAAGTTAACCCAACAACAACACCTTCTACAAAAATATTAAAAAAGTAGGAGGAGTATTTTTGAAACACCAATGTAAATGCAAAACAAGTAGTATAAAGGAAGGTAAAGATACCGGCAGGAAAATGAGCATGGGATCAAGTAAAAACATAAACCATATGGAGTTGCTGGAAAGATTGAACGATGCAATGAAAACTCAGGTTAATAAAGGTGAACTGCTGGAATTAAGCAAAGAGCTGGACAGAATTCTTGACAAAGAAGCACTGGTTTCGACATTTTAAGTTAAGACTGGTCTGTAATGTCCCTTAATGTCCCTTAACAATTATAAGATCGACTTCTTAAGCCCGGGGTTTTGTACATATTGTTATCCAAAAAGTCAGCGGAGCAGATTTGCTTAAATTTAAGTTTGAGGACGATGAAAACATATCCAATGAGTCCAGGGAGCAGTTTGCTCCCTGAAAAATTTCCCGAGACATTTTTACCTCTTGCGAAAGGTAATAGGCAGAAATTCATATACATCTGGCATTTCCTGGATCCATTAATCGTGTTGCAAAAGTTCACTCCCGTGTCATTTATTAACTTTTCTCCTAAAGGTGCCATTCAAAAATGATTATGGAGATTAAACTTCCATGTAATAATTTTTTGCCTGTAAACTGACCATAAACGTGCAATGGAGTTGAGCTTTTCCAAGACTATGGATAAAGTTGCAAATATTTTTCCCGGTGTCATTAATTTATTGTTTGAACATACCTGATTGACAGGTGATTCCCTGAAAAATTAATATTATTCTTGAACAGGCCTGTTACAAACATTTCAGGAGGGCAATTCAATATGAAAAGAAATGTCAAGTGTTTTTTGTCGGCAGCGGTAATACTTGTTATGATGTTGACTTGCATTTTACCGGCATATGCAGACTCTACACCAACAGCACCTATTGTTTATGTAGCAACTGATGGAAGCGGAGATTTCAACTGCGACGGCGGTGACAATGATCAGGTCGAAATCCAGCAGGCAATTGATTTTGTGTTGGCAAATAAAGGCTATACCACAATTCATTTGAAAGCTGGTACCTATGTTATTGATGACACCATTTATATTGCAGGCAAAAAAGACGAGAAAGTTATTCTTGAAGGTGAAGAAGGCACAGTTGTTATGCTTTCACCCAGTGCATGCTGGCCTGCAAACAAGGGTATGATCGAGAATAAAACTGCAGCCATGGTTTCAGGCACAGACGCTATATTGGGCAACTTTGTCATCCGTGGATTCAAGCTGGACGGAAACGGCCCGAATATCAAGCAGGCATTAAGCGGAAGCAATGTTATAGCCATTGATTACCCGAATACAAACGGGAAAAATTATTATAATCTGATATATCTGCAGACATGTAATGACATAGAAGTATACAACATGTATCTGACTCATGGCTGCAATGACGGACTGCAGGTAAAGACATGCACCAATGTAGAATATCATGACAATATTATTGATGAAATCGGTCATGACGGACTTTATGCGTATAAGTGCGATTATGTAAACGCATATAACAACTTAATTTATATTCAGACAAACAGTGGCTTGAGAGCCAGCAGTACCAACCATGTTAAATTCTACAATAATGTTATTTCAGCCATTGGGAACAAAGGTGGCCCGGGTATTGAGATTCAGAAAGAGAATTGCATCAATAATGCCAACGGTTACCATCAAATGACTGACATTGAAGTTTTCAACAACGTCATATACGACGTAAAATATGCAGGTATCTGGATTTTTGGCAATGCAACCGCACCACAATATCAATTCCAGCCTGAAGACACCTTCGTACATGTCTATAACAATATAATTTACAACTGTGGTTACTATGAAGGTGCCAATGATGCAGCTTCCAACATTGGCTTAAAGGGTGGAATTGTAATAGACGGTTTTAACGCCCTTATTGAAAACAATGTAATTGACGGATGCGGAGCAGCAGGTATAAACGTGCATGAATGGCTTTCCACAAGGCCCTCTGAACCCGGACCATATACTTTGACAATACGCAACAATATAATTTCAAACACAAAGAATAATTCGCTGGTAAAAGCCAGTGGAGATGAAGAGAGCGGATACGGAATATATTATGAGTTGGGCAAGAGGCATGATTTCATTGTTGAATACAACTGCTTCTACAACAATAATGGAGCTGATTTTAAAAACTTTACTCCCGTTTCTGCTACAGGCAACCTGTTTGACACTGATCCATGCTTCGCAGATCCCGAAAATCATGATTATCATCTGAAGTCACAACTGGGAAGATGGAATGGCACCGAATGGGTAATAGATGATGTTACATCGCCATGCATAGACGCAGGTGCCCCTGATTCCGACTACACCAATGAACCTGCTGACAACGGAGGAAGAATAAATATAGGCGCATATGGCAATACAGCTGAGGCTTCCCTGAGTGTCAAGAGGGCGGCAGCTCCTGTTGCAAGTCTTCCTTCCGGAACATATGAAGAGCCATTGACAACAACTCTTACCACTGTGACCGAGGGCGCGGTTATCTACTATACAACCGATGGCACAGAGCCCACCACTGAAAGCATGGTTTACACCGAACCTATTAAAATTGAACCCTTCAAGACGGTTATTAAAGCAGTTGCTTACAAGGAAGGTGTATTCCCGAGCAATGTGGTAACTTATGAATATATAATTGACCCGACGGTTGGTCTGGATGAAATGGTTGATCAGATACAAGAGCTTATGGGCAATTTGGAAGATGAATCGGCCTACAAGCAAATTGTTGTGTATAAAATAATTAGACAGATTACTGAAGTGTTTAACAAATTGCTGGATGCCATGAAGGCAATAATAAAATAATTATGATACTATTAGCTTAATATAAAAGATTTGAAATAATATTTATTATATCTGCACTGGGGTTGTTTAACTTAAGTTGAACCACTTCAGTGCTTTTTTATGCAAGGCAAACATAAACATTTTTTATTGAGATTATTTAATGACTTTGATAATATGGTGTTAATAAGGTAGAAAGCTCATTTTCAAACGGGCTTTCAAAAGTTAATTGCTCAATTATCAAAGGAGGCTTTTTTGATGCGGGAATATTGTTATTTTGATGGTGTTTTTTCGTTTGAAGGAAGCATATCTGTAGAAATAGGAGATACATGGTGCAGGCCATGGAGACTGTTGTATGATCGTGTTGATTTGTATCCGAATGTATCAATAAAAGCTGTTAAAACTTCAGGAGTGCGGTTGACCTTTACTACCGATGCAAAGAATATCGGGTTAAAGCTTGAAAGGGGGCTTAAATATGGCTAATGAAAAATTATCACAGGAAAAAGCTTATCGAATTATGTTAAAGAAATATCCTGATGTTCTTGACATGAAGCAAATGTGTGAAATTCTTGGCATTAGCCTTAAG
>DUMO01000089.1 GCA_012839865.1 Clostridiaceae bacterium | reverse complement strand
GAACTATCCTCCGCAGTTTCTCAAACCTTAAATAGAAAAGCCGGAAGTTATTCCCCCCGGCTATTTAGACGTATCTCAAATTATTTTGTTCCATAAAAAAACAGGCCCGAAGGCCTGTTTTCTTTATGGTGATGGTGATTGCTCAACTTTGAATGTGTCGGATTCACGTACGGTAACTGCATTGCCCATAGCGTCCTTAATGAACTCAGGTCTCTTCACAGCGATTGTCACGTTACCTGTGTAGTTGCGCTTCTCTACTGTAACTACTACAACTTTTCTCCCCCTTATGACATCTTTGCCATCTGTGTCTTTACCTACTACAACGTTCCTCGAATCAATTTTTACAGTATAGTCAACTACAGGAATCATGACCTTACCGTCTTTATCCTTAACTTCGATACCGCTTGCAAGGATAGCATCCTTATTATCGTTCTTCTTTATAGAAGATGCATAATCGATATCTTCGTCAAAGACCAGCCATGCTTCATTCTTTTTACCAGAGTTGCGTTCGGTTCTCAAGTGAGTAGCACCGATCTTGTCAGCAATCTGAATTGCATCTTCCCGAGCCACTACAACTTTGTTGCCGTTCATGTCTTTAATTGAAACATCCACATCATTGACGTTGTCAACTATATACATAGCAAGTTTGTATACAGAGTCAACTACTGTTGAGTTACTTGCATCAGCATTGAACTGAACTGATGTTGTAAGTTCGATGGATCTTCCATCGGATGCAATCTGAGCTGCAATTACACCCATATCGAAATCGTCGGTGTAAACGAAATTGTAAACGCCGTCGGATACAGGTTCAATGTTACGGAACTTGAATGCAGAAGCATTTGCGCTTACGAAGGTATATCCAGGAGCTTTGCCTTTGCCGAATGTAACTTTAATCTTGTTAGGTGCAATTGCCTGGAATACCAGATCATCGGCTGAAATTAGTTTATATGCATCATCAAGCTGGAACATTTTGGCAATAGTTGCTCCGTCGCCAACAAGCGCTTTACCGTTAGCATCTTTTGCTCCGATAACAGCTATCTCGTCATTATTATCCTTACTCGGTGGTTCAATACCGGTATCCTTCAAGGACAGTACAACTTTTGTATTATCAGCACTGATAGAACTGATTTTTGCCTTGGTTCCAATCAGTGTTACAATTTCACCTTTAACTTTGAGGAAGTAGTTCTGTACATTGTTAATTGTTGAAGCATCCATGGGTTCTGAGAATGTAATCTCAATTGCAGGACCCTCTACAATTATTGCAAATTTGATTTCAGGTGCAATTGTATCCTTTGTGGTTATCGGCAATGTTACAGTTCCCATTGGGTTCTTACGGATTGATTTATCAGTAAGACCTTTAATCTCAAGGGTGTAGCTTGCAATGTTTGATTCGCCTTTTCCGATATCAATGAGATAGTCGTAGTCTACATCCTTATTGTCATATTTGTTTTTATCTTCTTCCCATGTGATTTCAACTTTGTCTTCCTTACCGTCAGCCTTGTAGAGCTTGAAGGTCGGTGTTCCGTCAACTGCTTCGCTGAATACAACGCGAACTTTATTGTCGTCCGTCACTTCATAGCTTACAATTGTCGGCGGGGTCTGATCATCAACCAGTACACCGTTCAAAGTAACTTCGTCACACTTGTTGCCAGCTGCGTCTTGTACATCTTTAACGGTTACCTGGAATCCTACCAATGCTGCAGCTGTGAGTTGCCGCTGAATATCGCTGAGATCGATCTTCAAGCTGGTCTTGTCTGCAGTCAATGCAGATTTAGGAATAGTAATCTCAGATCCACCGGTTTCCTTAACCTTAACTACAGGAGACCCGTCTATTGTGATGTTTTCACTGAAAGTAACAACAATTTCTGATGTGCTCTTAGCTTCAACACTGGTAGCAACAGGTTTCACATTGTCTGTAGTTACGTTGAAGGAGAAGGATGCAGGAGACATCTTAAATCCTGCATAGTCAGGTACACCAGCCAGATAAACTGTGTGGTTGCCATCAGCAAGATTGTTCAGGAAATCAACAACTAATTTGTTTCCGCTGGTGGATAATTTAGCAAATGCATATGCATCGTCTATCTTCAATTGAATGGTTCCACCAAGGTTGTCAGAGTTAGTTGTCTTGTAAATTCCGGCAGTATCACAGTCTACAGGTTCGCTGAATATGATTTCAATTTTCTTCTTGCTGACAAAGTTAACTGACTGAGCAACAGGAATTGTTACGTCAATCATGTCAATTGTCTGTTCATATTTAGCAAGAGCTATACCGTTAGAATCTTTTACTCCGTTGAGAGTAAGCTTAACGGCTGCGTTCTGTGCAACTTTAGTACCAAGCTCAATTGTCAATGTCTTGTTTCCATTGGAAAGAGCTGTTTTTATTGTCTGGCCTGCTACTGTAACTGTGCTTGTAGTGATAGTATTCTTGTCAACAGGTTTTGTAAAGTTAACAACAATAGCCTTGAGGTTGTTTGCAACAACACTTTCAACTGCTATAGGTGTAATTTCAGCTTTCTTTGCTGCTACAAGAGCTTTCTTTGCTGCTACTTCAGCTTCGAGAGCTGCTTTCTTGGTAGCGTCTGCTACTTTGGCAACTGCTGTGTTGGCTGCTGCTTCAAGAGCTTCTGCTGCAGCGATTTCTTCAAGAGTAGTGTAAGGAGCTGCCTTGTAAGCATCTACTGCCTTCTTGGCATCAAGATATGTTCTTGCTGCTGCAAGTTTAGCTTTGGCCTCATCTACTCTGGCCTTCAGAGCTGCTTTAACAGTAGCATCTTTAACTGTTTCAACAGCTGCTTCTGCTCCAGCTACTGAGCCTTCTGCATAAAGAAGGTTTGCTTCTACTGTAAGATCCTTTGCAACTGCTGCTTCGAGAGCTGCAACTTCGTCTTCAGCTGCTTTGTTCTGTGCAAGTTTGTCATTGAAAGCTTTTCTTGCTGCTTCAATCTTAGCTATAGCTGCTGCAAGATCGCTTTCCAATTTAACGTCTTCAACTTTTGCAACTGCTGCTTTTGTGCCTTCAACGAGCTTCTCAGCTGCTGCAATATTTTCTTCTACAGTAAGATCCTTGTTTGCTGCTGCCTGCAATGCTGCAACTGCTGCTTTTGCATCAGCAAGATTCTTTTCTGCAGTGTAAAGACCGTTTGCAAGAGCTTTTGCTTCACTTACAACACCGGCTTCAACTAAAGCTGCAATAATGGAAACTCCGCTGGTATCCTTTGCATTCATAGCTGCGAAGGTAATTCCTACGAAATCGTCCCTTATCAACGGCTTGTCGTTGAATTTGAGTGCCATGTCAGCTGTGAGGCCGCCTTTGTCTACCAATATTGCTGAAGCAACATGATAATCGTCTGCGCCTACCTCATAGCCAAGCGCTCTCAGGATAAGAGTTGCATAGTCTTTTCCGAGGAGAGCATCTTTCGGACCGATTGTTCCGTCAGGTCTTCCCTGGATCATTTTTTCCTTAACTGCGAATGCTACATACGGTCTTGCCCAGTCAGAGATGCTGCTGGCGTCTTTGAACTGGCTGAGAGTGTTGTTAATCTCGGTGTTTGAAAGAGCTTCAGCAGCGCTTTGACCACCGAACATTCTCACGAGCATTGTAAAGCCTTGCTCTCTGGTCAGGGATGAACCGAGATCGGGATCAAACGAGGTTGTTGATACGCCCTGATATAAGCCCATATCATAAAGCTTCTGAGCTTCTACCAGATACTTATATTGATCCCCGGCTGCTGTGACAGTAAGTAATGAAGTTGCGAGCATTGCAACTGCAAGTACGACTGCCATTAGCTTTTTGAGATTCTTCATGCGATTTCCTCCTTGTAAAATTTTT
>DUMO01000027.1 GCA_012839865.1 Clostridiaceae bacterium | reverse complement strand
TTGAACCGGAAAAGCCGGTTACCAGGGAGCAAATGACAGTGCTTGCAGATAGACTGATTAAGGAGTTGCCGTGTAATGAGGAAGAAGATGATATAAACTTCAGCGACGTAAGCCCAGACAGATGGTCTTTTGATTCAATTGCAAGACTGGCAAGGCATGGGATTGTTAATGGTTTTCCCGATGGAATGTATTATCCGGAAGAAGTAATAACAAGAGCACAGGCGGCTGTTCTAGTAAACCAGATTGTTGGTTTAATGAAGTAGAGTCATGGGGTTAAAATCAAACAAAGGGGGGTTCTCCGGCCAGTAACCGTGACCGGTGGCGGCCAGGGGGAGTGTTGGAGTGCCCCCTTTTCTTGTTTAAAGCAGTCTCTGTAGGCCAGGGTTGCATGGAAAAATATCCCTGCGGTCCTTGATTTATAACCTTCATTGTGGTACAATTCTGGAAAATAAAGCAAATTATATGCTTTTATAATGATTTTCCGGAACTAATTCACCATTATACTTCGTCAAAAGGTTAAAGCAATGGGTAATCGGGATGCTTTATTTAAGTGTGTTACTTGTTAGGAAGTGAAGTTCAAATGATAGGCAAAACCTTTTTATATATAAAAGATAATAAAAAACTCCACAGACATTCCCGCCGGCTTACGTTTGCGGACATTATTTTTGCTATTTTTTTCATAGTTTCATTGCTGGCCAAGACCTGCTATTTTCAATTTACCTCAAACCTGGTGCTTAATCCGTTGTTATCACAGGCAAACCTGCGTATGTTTCTGACAACGTTATTTTTGTTGGTAATCTTTTCAGCATTGGTACTATGCATATTCAATAAATACCGAAGAGGAGTCTTTGTTGCCTCCAACCTGATTTTCTCGTTCATTATTTTTGCAGATACACTGTATTTCAGGTATTTTTCAAGGGCAATTACAATACCCGTCCTGTTTCTGGTAACTCTTGCGGGTGAAGCAGGGGAAAGTGTAGTGAGCATTTTAAGAGCGAAGGACTTTTTGCTTTTTTTGGATTTACCGCTTTGGATAATAATCTCAAGGGCAATCAAAAGCAAATGGAAATTCAAAAGGTATATTCCCAAAACCGCCATGGTGCTTCTTTTAGTACTTATGGTCGGAATTTCTGCCTTTTATTTTTCAAATAGGGCTACATCGGCGGATTCCATGGCATATAACGACGACAATTATATAATCAGTCAGGAAGGGCTTTTATATTTTCATTATTACGACATGGTAAGGTTTGTTGATGAAAATTTCCTGAAGGATACAGAGCTTTCGGTGGAAGAAAGGGAAAAGTTAACCAAATTTTATGAGGGCAGGCAGAAGGAAAGCGATAGATTTTTTGGAGAAGGAAAGGGACGGAATGTAATTGTTGTACAGATGGAGGCCATTCAAAATTTTCTGATCAACCTGGAAGTAGGGGATAAGGAAGTAACCCCGAACTTAAACAGGCTGGTAAATGATTTTGTATATTTCAACAACCTGTTTTTCCAGGTTGCAGGCGGGAACACGTCAGATGCAGAGTTCTTGAGCAATAATTCCCTGTATCCTGTTGATAACGGCTCGGTATATTACCGGTTTCCAAACAATAAATTCATATCACTGCCTTCACTGCTTAAGAAAGAGGGATATTATACTTCCGTATATCATGCGTTTGAAAGGGAATACTGGAACAGGGATGAATTTTACAAAACAATTTTGTTTGATTCATATTTGAGCAAAGATGATTTTGATAATACCGAAGAACTGGGCTGGGGGCTTTCGGATAAGGAGTTTTTAAGGCAGACAGCTGAGTTTTTAAGTCAGAGTGAACAACCCTTTTATTCATTTATAATTACTTTATCCAGCCATCATCCCTTCAGTTATTTTCAAGAATTTGATGAGATAGATGCAGGGGAGCTGGAGGGCACTTTGATTGGGAATTACCTGGAGGCTGCTCATTATGTAGACAAGGCAATAGGTGCTTTCATTCAGGATTTAAAGAGCAAGGGGCTTTATGATAATTCAATAATTGTACTATATGGCGATCATGGAGCAATACAAAGAGATGAATTGGAATTAATCAGCGGCCTTTTACAAATTGAGCCGAATGAGCCGGAATGGAGAAAACTTCAAGAGGTGCCTCTTTTTATCCGATGGCCGGGAATGCAGGATGCGGGAGTTAACAGCACTGTTGGCGGGCAGATTGACATACTTCCCACAATCTGCAACATTCTGGGGATTAAGACCCCCTTTGCCATGGGAAAAGATCTTTTTAACACAAAGAGAGAGTATGCGGTTTTCAGAAATCATGATGTAGTGACAAAGCAATTTATTTATATAAATGCTAAAGAAACAATATACGATTGGAACGGCAATGAACTTGACCTTGAAGAATACATTGATGAAATAAATTTGCTTTTAAATGAACTGGAAGTCTCCGACATCATTTTGGAAAACGATGCATTTAAAAACATCAATAATAACAGTATAAATGAGGTTCAAAGGAAGTAACTTGGAGAACAAAGACAAAAAGCAAGGACTGCCTTTAATAGCATATGGTGTTGCACTGGCGGTATTTATATTTTTACTTGTGTTTGTAACAGTCAGATATGAATCTGAAATATCACAGCTTGCAAGGGATCCTGAAAAATTCAGGGAGTGGCTTGATTCGTTTGGAAGCCGAAGCATCCCTGTTTTTATTTTTTTTCAGATAATACAGATTGTGGTTGCGTGGATCCCGGGAGAGGTGATACAAATTGCAGGAGGTTATATTTATGGCTCCCCGTGGGGCAGTGTGTACCTTCTGGCAGGTGTATTGATTGGAACCGCCATAACTTTCTATACTGCACGTCTTTTGGGATACCCTCTGATAAGCAGGCTTATTGATAAGAAAAATCTGACCAGATTCAAGTTTCTAATTGACAGTGATAAAGCTGAAAGCATCATGCTGATTTTTTATGTCATTCCCGGAATACCCAAGGATATTCTCAATTACATTGCAGGACTGACCAGGGTAAAGCCTGCGAGGTTCATCATTTTAAGCACTCTTGCCAGGCTGCCTGCATTATATGCCTCCACCGTGATGGGAGCAAGCCTGGAACAAAAGCAGTACCTGATTGCGATAATACTGTTTTCTGCAGCAGTTGTTCTTTTTACCGCAGGGGTTTTGTTCCGGACCAGGATTATAAGGTGGGTGCAAAAATTCTTTCATAAGGATGGCCCGGAGGAAAAACACGAACCGGAAGAAGATGAGCAGGAAGGAAGGAAGCTTCAAACGGAAGAAAGCCAGGAGCGGAATGAAGAGGGTGAAAATAGTATAAGTTAAAATATCATGGATGCTTGATTTCAAAAGAGACCATTACAACTAATTTTCCAAAAAAACAAGCGGTTCCATTAAGAACCGCTTAAATATTTATGGCGCGCCATTCAGGATTTGAACCCAAAGCCTTTCGGTCCGTAGCCGAACGCTCTATCCAATTGAGCTAATGGCGCATCTTTTTGTGAACACATTATATAATAATACATAAAAATCAAAAAATCAATACCATTATTTTGGAATTAAAGTGATGGTGAAGCCAAAAGGTTATGGTCCTGCATACATTTCATTCATGTCAGACTGTGTTTGTACAGCAACCTGCCCTCCTGGCTTGCTTCCAGGGTTTGTTGTAAATTGAATGGATGAATGTTATAATTAATTTTGTCAGGTCGAAATTTGGGTGAGGTTTAAATGGAGATTGAGTCTGTCAACAAAATATTATATTCGGACACTCTTGTATCGGATATTTTCATTACAGAATACATGCCATCCATGAATGGCAATTTCGTCAAGGTGTATATATATTGCCTTTTCCTGAGCAAGTACGGCAAACAGGCCACCATTGAGGACTTGTCCAAAAAGCTTGAACTTGGCATTGATGAGGTTAAAAATGCAATTTGTTACCTTGAGAATGTCGGGGCCTTAAAGTGGAGTGACAAGAACATTGTACTCACCGACCTTAAAGAAAAGGAAATCAACAAAATCTACCGTCTGAAGCTGGGCTCAACTCCCGAAGAAGCTGTTTTAAGCTCCGAGCGAAATAAAAAGAGAAACAGCATAATCTCAGCAATTAACAATAATTTTTTTCAGGGAGTCATGTCGCCCTCCTGGTATACCAACATTGATTACTGGTTTGACAGGTTCAAGTTTGATGAGGATGTAATGTACACCCTGTTTCAGCATTGTTATGACCATAAGGGATTATCCCCGAATTACATAGAAAAGGTTGCGGAAAGCTGGTACAACAAAGGCATTAAAAATGCTTTTGACGTGGACAAGTATTACCTGGAGTATGAAAAGCTGAGGGAAATCAGGCGGAATATTATCAGAAAGCTGAAATTAACAAGGCTTTTGACTGAATACGAGGATGAATACGTAGAAAAATGGTGCATGGAATATAAATATGACTTTGAAATAATCGAGCTTGCTCTAAAGAAAACCACCGGCAAGACAAATCCTAATTTCAGGTACATTGATGCAATAATCACCGAATGGTATAACAACAACCTGCGCCAGAAAGAAGAAATAATTATTTACGAGGGCAAAAAGAAAAAAGAATTCAGCAAGGCAAATGAAGCTCATAAAACGCAGAGCAACTTTGAGCAAAGAAAACATGATGATTCTTATTTTGACAACCTGTACAAAAATATAAGCAAAAAATAATCCGTGAGGTTTTAATATGTCTTTGGGTATTTTCAGCACATTAAAGAGTGAATACGAATTAAAACAAAAGCAGGCCTTTGAAGATCTTGAGAGAAAAAAGGAAGAGATTTATGCAAAGGTGCCCGGATTCAAGGAAATTGAATCAAAAATAAGGTTGCTGGGAGTAAGATACAATCTGGCGATACTTAACGAAAATACCGAAAAGGTGCGTGAGCTGCTGGATGAGTTAAATGAGCTTACGGAGCAAAAAAATAAACTGCTGGCTGAAAATGGTTACAGCCCGGATTTTCTGAAAATCAAGTATGAGTGCAGCGCATGCAGCGATACAGGCTACATCCAGACCGATGAAGGTGCAAAAAAGTGCGCCTGCTTTAAGCAGAAGCTCCTGGATTACATCTACAAGCATTCAAATTTGAAACTTATCCATACTGAGAATTTTGACAATTTTAATATAAATTATTATCCTGATTATGTTGACAAGCAGAAGTTTGGTATAGATATATCTCCCAGGGAGAATATCCGGCTAATCAAGTCCTTTTGCATGGAATTTATTGAAAAATTCGATATTCCCGGGGAGAAAGGGCTTTACTTTTGCGGGCCTGCAGGGACGGGAAAAACATTTATGGCCAATTGTGTTGCCAGGGAAATACTGAACAAGAACAGGACGGTTTTATATCAGACAGCACCCAAGCTATTTGACACAATCAGTGAGAAAAAAGTCATGATGTATAAAAACTTTGAGGAAACAGGCCCCATCTTAAACGATATATACGAAGTGGAACTTTTAATAATTGATGATCTTGGTACTGAACCAAGGAGCGACGCAAGGTATGCAGAATTTTTGAACATACTTAATATAAGAGAAATGAACAACCTGATAAAGCCATGCAAAACCATCATTTCAACGAATTTCAACCCCAGGCAGCTAAGGGAGCATTATGATGAAAGAATTGTCTCCCGGATAATTGGAGGCTTTAATATTTTCCGTTTTGCAAGTGATGATATCCGCCTGATTAAGGCAACCGAGGAATAGACGAGTCCAAGTCAGCCAGGAACAGGCTTGAGTTGTACAGTTCTAAATTGTGCAGATCATTCCGGAAGCACTACAACGTATTATACTGCGATTGAGCTGAAAAGGCATAAGAATTTGAA
>DUMO01000026.1 GCA_012839865.1 Clostridiaceae bacterium | reverse complement strand
ATAAAGAAAACAGGCCTTCGGGCCTGTTTTTTTATGGAACAAAATAATTTGAGATACGTCTAAATAGCCGGGGGGAATAACTTCCGGCTTTTCTATTTAAGGTTTGAGAAACTGCGGAGGATAGTTCCGGCTTTGTTATAAGTCTGCTTCACGGACAAGAAAAAAAACACCACAGGCGTTGGTTTGGTGTAAAAAGTACCTGTCGGTTTAAGAAAACACTGGAATACTTGTTACATTTTGATTACACTGTACCTTAAATGTTGAAGGAGAAAACAGCAGGATGATATAATTAATCTTGCAGTATGACGGCTGTGTTTTTATGCAAAAGATAAAAGGATTAAACAATAGGAGGTTAAATTATGAAATTGAAGAAATTCACAGCAGTATTAATCATAATGACAATAATGCTTACAACAATAACACCTGCTGCGGCCGAACAATCTTATGTATATGAAAATCAGGCACGAGCCCTGTATGACATAGGATTGTTTAAGGGAAGCTCTGAAACGGAATTTGTTCCAAACCTTGGTGCTGCCCTTACAAGGCAGGAAGGCGTTGCGATGCTCATAAGATTGATGGGATTGGAAGATGACGCTCTTGCTATGAGTGAACAAGAAGTTACAAACATTTTGAATAAAGTTCCCGATGCCAACAATATTGCATTATGGGCAAGAAAATACATGGCTTATGGTATAAAAAACGAACTTGTAGCAGGTATGCCGGACGGATCCATTGATCCATTGGGGGCTTTGCTTGGAAAAGCATACTGCACTTTGATATTAAGAGCTATGGGATATACTGTTGATGCCGATGGATACCAGGTTGCGGCAGCAACCCTTTCATCAATAGGCGGTCTTACCATACAGGAAGCGCTTAAGTTTAACGATAAACCTTTGATAAGAGATGACCTGGTGGGGATTTCCCATAGCGCTTTACAAGCCAAATATTCAGACGGCAAAACCGTTATGGCAGTTCTTGTTGAGAAAAAAGCAGTTGATGAAGATAAAGTAATAGATATGGGTCTTTACCCGGAAGGCAAGGCAGCAAGAGAAGAAAGGGAAAGACTTGAAAAGGAAGCCGAGGAGAGGGCAAAGGCTGAAAAGGCCGCTAAAGATGCAGCAGAGGCTGCTGTAAAGTTGTATGAAGATGCAGATATATCTACATTGGAGCTTATCGCCCAGGCTGAGGTCCTGAAGAAAATTGCAGAAGAGAAAGTTTCACTGGTTGTGAACAATACCGACAAGGCAATTTTCAACGCAAGGCTCACAGCTAAAACTACGGCAATTGAATCCAGAAAGGCCACATTGCAGACCATAAAGAATGCAGAGGATGCCCTTCTTGGCTATAAAAACGCTCCGGCGGACACAATTGAACAAATTGAAGCTGCAGAAATGTTGGAAGATGCAGCAAGACAGGCAATTGCAAAACTTTCGGACGGGGACAAAAAAACGTCTCTGTTGAATGACCTGGAGGCTCACAAGGCTATACTGGATGCAAAAAGGGAAGCAATGCAAAAAACAGAGGTGGCAAGTGTATCATCTGAAACTTTGAAAACCATTACTATAACATTTACAAAGCCAATTAATCCGAACTCTGTCAAAGATACAACAGTAACTTCTACAACTCATGCTATAGCATACAGGACATTATCGGAGGATGGAAAAACACTACATATAGACCTTGCAAACGCAGTGAACCAGGGAGACTCGGTTAAAATAATCCTTGAAGGAATTATAGACCAAACGGGACTTCCCCTCGGCCGGTATGAAAAAACCATTGAGCTTGTGGATACTACATTCCCGGTTCCACTTGGTGTGGAATATGTAAGCAGGAAGAAAATAAGGTTTTTATTCAGCGAACCGGTAAGTTTCACAACCTATGGAGTGTACAAAACAACAAACAAAGACAACCTTAACAACAAGGTTGAGTTTAAAATAGACGGTTTATATGCATTTGCAAAATTTACTCCTGATAAGAATTATCTTGAGATTGAGTTTATGTCTCCAATAGAACCAGGATATCATGAAGTTATACTGTCTGGAATTACCGACTATGCAGGGCTGCCGGTTAAGGAAACAATGTCATACAGCTTTAACGCAATTGTTGACGTGGTTGCTCCCAAGGCAATGCTTGTGGAGGCACCTGATACAGGCACTTTGATTATTACATTTGATGAGGAAATAACTGTTGACGGCAATCCTGTGGTGAAGGTTACAGAGATTGGAGGAGATGAGGTTACAATCAATAAATCCGCTA
Organism: Clostridiaceae bacterium; assembly: GCA_012839865.1. Lineage (GTDB taxonomy): Bacteria > Bacillota > Clostridia > CAYPLH01 > DUMO01 > DUMO01. The sequence continues at coordinate 5,571 of DUMO01000026.1, read as the reverse complement.
TGTCGGTAGTTAACAAGACACAGTTGAAAATCAGCCTGAGCAGGCGTCTCACTGCAGCCTCCCTGATTGGTTTTACAGTTGTAGTCAAGGACGTGGAAGACACTTCGGGCAACAAGTGTATTGAAACAAGCCTTAGCGGGGTTATAGCCGACGATACTACTCCTCCCAAACTGCTAAGTTATAAAGTACTTGAAAACAATAACGTACAGATCGTATTTAACAAGGAAGTTGATATAACCTCAGGAAAAGCAACAATTATAGATTCCAAGGGCAACAGGACCCAGAAAACTATATCTGTCGGTTCCGATATGGACGTAGAATATGACTATGTTGTAATTACAGGACTTACAAGCTCTAATATAGCTGACTATATACTTGAGCTGGAAGGCATAACCGACAAATCAATCAGGAGAAATCCTATTGATAAAATTCAGATTCCTTTCAGGACTTATGACACAATAGCTCCTACAATTGAATTTGCCGTGCATAAATCCGAAAACAGGATTGAAATTACATTCTCCGAGCCAATGATGGCCAGCACGATAAATAATATTACTTCATACTTCTTAAGATATGGAACTGAGCTTATTTCGCTGCACGATAAAGGGGCAACAGTTGAAAGCATCAGTTCTGACAACAGAAAGGTAACATTGAAGATACCAAAGGAAATCAATTATGATGCAATAATCCTGTTGGGAGCAAAGGATGCCAACGGTAAGGATCTTACAGGTCCGGGTTCAATATTTACCATGCCGAAGTTTATAAGCAGCACTTATGATCCTGTAACCATTTCCGACCTTGTTTATGAGGTAATTGAACCCAGAACCATAAAATTGACCTTTGGCAAAGATGCATCAGGAAATGATCTGAAGCCTGGCTATACATTTACTGATGCAAATATTTCAGCCTTCAAGTTCCAGCTGACCAACGGGGAAAGCTTTGATATGGGTGTAATAGGCGCAATGATTACGGATAATGGAAGATCAATACATGTCTTAACTTCAGTGCCTTTTAATAGTGATTGTACTGTAAGCAAAGATGAAAACACCAGACTTGGAGTGTTCATGTGGCTTGCACCCGGAGTCAAAGACATGAACGATAAAGATGTCATTATTACAGGTAAGAAGCTGGTAACCGACAAACTCAACGCAGAACAGATAAGTACAGCACGGGATACCAACAATTCCGGCAGGATAATTTTGACGTTTAGCGAGGACGTCAAGTATGCAGATGCTTTGGGATCTTCAAGTGCCGACAGTATTATGGCATCCGGAATTGATGTCAAGGATTCCAATGGAAATACGCTTGTTCCCATTGTTGATTATACTGTAAGTTTAAGCGGCAGGTATTTGACAATAACAGTATCATCCTCCAAGAAGGGAGATATGAGTGTAACCCTTATAAGGCCGGAATTCTTAACTGATAATGCAGGCAATGCAGTAGTTCCGTTAGGTACACAAGTTGTTCGGGACGTAAATGAATAAGCTTTCTAAGGATGCGAGGATAGCTGCTCCCGGAAGAAAATCCGGAACATAAAAGAATATGTAAAAATGTAATAAAAACCATAAAAGCCGGGGTGTAAAAACCCCGGTTTTTAATAGGTGGGGCAGGGATGGCCAAGGGATGACTGGCAGGCAAAAGAGTCTCTCATTAAGTTAGTTAACTGCAACAGCTGTACTCCTGGACCATGTGCAATAGGCCTGCAACCGTCCCCTGCTTGATTCAACAAAATTTGACAGCATATTGACAAAAGAATTCATATTTAATAAACTTATATTGTTCAGATAATGAACAAAGGGGCTGTGGGGTATGGAAGATAAAAGTGTGAATAACTGGTATGCCTTATTCGTTATTACCGGTGAAGAGGAAAAAGTAAAGGAGCGCATTTTGTACCGCTTTCGCGATGAATTGAGGGTGCTGGTACCAAAACGCAGGTTAAGGGAGAGAAAGCAGGGAAAATGGATACATTGCATCAAAACACTTTTTCCAGGATATATACTAATAAATGGCAATCTGGATGTTGACGGTTATTATCGTCTTAAAGGCATTCCGGGGCTTATAAGGCTCCTTCGGGGCGGCCATGAACCGCTTAAAATTCCACGGTACGAAATGGAAATTATAAACAAGCTTATATGCAATGATGAGACAATAGGCTTTTCGAATGTGTTTGTCCAAAACGGCAGGGTTGTTGTAGTGGACGGCCCTTTGGTATCCCAGGAAGGCATTATTGTAAGTGTGGACCACAGAAAGGGAAGGGCAAAGGTACAGCTGAACTTTCTCGGGGAGCCCAGGCTGGTGGATCTGGGCATATCAGTGCTGCAACCGGCGTAAGGCTATATAATGATAAGGCTGAATGAGGCTTTTCAGGCCGGAGAAAATATACTGCAGCATTAAAAATCTTGACTCTTAAATTTTTGTTATATAAAATATATACTAATACTGTTCATCTTATGAACACACTAGCAAATTCTTACAAAATCCGAAACTTTTTTGCGGTGTTTCGGCCCGCAAAAAAACGCAGGAGGTAATAAGAAAGTTTATCTACTGACAGGCAAACTGCAAACTATGCCCTGCCAGAGGCAAAGCTATGCCCAAAATCAAGATAAATTTTCTTATTACCTCTTCTATTATGTGGACAAACTGTTACTGTTCAGGTGCAATTTTTATGGACAATCAGCTTTATTAATGCTTTTACGGCAAGGTATAGGAAAACACAGTTTAAAATGCCTTGGAATCTTAGTAATGTCCGTGTGTTTGAGCGAAGCGAGTTCACGGAATTACTTAGGTTTCAAGGCATTTTAAACTGATTGTTTTCCTTGCCGAAGCCGTACTGCAGTAATAAAGCTGTTTGTTCATGAAAAATAGTCTATTAACCTGAACAATAACAATAAATCCAGGTAGAGGTTTTCATATGAACAATGAGCAGCAAATTTTAAACGCAATTGATCAAAACAATGTCATAACCCAGAGGGATATGGCGAAGCATACAGGGTTGTCCCTTGGTACCGTGAACCTGGTTCTTAAGCGCCTTATTAAAAAAGGGCTTATAAAGATGGAGAGGTTAAGTCCAAGGACGATTCGCTATATTCTGACTCCCACCGGGCTTAAAAGCAAAGCAATGGCTACATACAACTACATAATCAGCTCTTACAATTATCTACGGGAAGTTGACGGCAAAATTGAGAAAATGCTTACAGACGATGATAACCAGGGCTGTTTTATGATTCTTTACGGGAGCGATGATGAGCTTTTATCAATGCTGCAGGGCAGGTTAAAAGTGCATGATATACAATATATACACATTATGTCTTTAGACATGTTAAAAGAACTATGTACAACCAGGAAAAAAAATAGTAAAATAATTGCGTGGGAACCGGACAGGATTGAAGAACTTCAAAAACTTGAGGTTTCTTTTATTGATTTTATAAAATTGGTGCATGACTAAAATTCTATTTTATAGACTGATTCAATATAAAGCAAAATTAGCATAATCCTGCATCCAAGATGGATTGGGGATGAAATATTATCAATACATAATTGAAAGCAGGTATATAGTTTTGGCGAGATTAAAGGATAACACCAACGAAACCAGGAATGAAAACCTGGCACAAAACAAGCCGGATAACGCTTTTGATTCAAATCGTGGCAAGGAATCCGAAAAACGGACTGAACCGGCTCAAAAGAACATCATTCAAAATGATTCAAAAAGGCGAAACCCGGCTGCTTCAGTAAAACAAAAACCCGGGGGCTCAGCCAAGCAAAACCAGGTGAAAACCTATTTAGATAAAGTGAACAAATTTTATAACAGCGAATTACTGGTTAAGCTTTCACACCGCTTAAAAGCATTGGTATTGGTCATAGTAGCAGCCGTACTTTTCTATTCGCCTTTTCCAAGAGGATTGTTTTTTGAAAGAGAAACTCTTTACGCCGAGTTAATAGTTTTCGGTGCATTTGCCCTGTTTTGGCTTTCGAAAATATTGTCAAGGGATAAAAGGTTTCTTGAAACACCTCTTGATTATGCAGCCCTTTTGCTTGTGGGAGTATATTTCTTAGCAATATTCGGAGCTGTTGCAAAGCGGGAAGCCATATTTGAATGGGTAAGATATTGCACTTATTTTGCAGTATTTTTAATGGTATCGGAGCTTGCAGCTGAGTTTAAGCATAAAATCAGATTATTGTGGGTACTGACCGCATCTGCCGTCGGTGTCTGCATACTGGCCTTAGATGCTGTATCGGGAAGTGTGCTTGCAAAAGTTCTCAATAAATTTTTTGAACAGATAAATGTAAGAATTTATTTCGGGGCAATGACAGACTACGGGCGACTTGCCTCCACATTCCAGTATGTTAATGCCCTGGCAGGGTATCTGATCGTGGCTTTCTTTGTCGCAACAGGTATTACTGTCATATCCCGTGGAAAAGGGAGCAGAATTGCATCAAGTGCGGCAAGTTTCCTTATTATGCTGGTATTTATCCACACATTAAGCCGCGGAGCATTTATTGTAATACCGTTTGTTGCGCTTATTTACCTCGTAACTCTTCCCAGGGGCAGCAGAATAAAGGGGCTTGCATATATGCTGGCTCCGGTTTTGCCGGCCTTCCTGCTTACAATGAAGCTTACGCCGTACATGAACGAAACCGAATTCAGCGGAGCAGTCTGGCTTCTGTCAATACTGGGTGCGGCAGCTTCATCACTTATTACAGTTTTACTTGATTACATTGTGAAATACCTTGAAAGCATAAGCTGGAAGGCGTACACAGCCCTTGCCACCGGGATTGTTGCAATTGCAATTGCAGCAGTGGTGGTTGTGCTGACAGTATCAGCGCCACTTGCATTATCAAACTATGAAGGTGATAAAGAACTGTATACCCTGGAGGATATACATACGGTGCTGGAGCCGGGCAGGGAATACAAGCTTGTATTTGATGTGCAGGCCGATATGAAGGAAGATGTGCCCTTTGCATACCGGGTTGAAATCTACAGCAGAAATGAGAAGAACATCCTGTTTGTAGAAACCGGGGACCTTTTGAATGTGCTTTCCGAAAAAGCAACGGATGGAGTTCAAAAAAAGGAAATAAGTTTTAAAGTACCGACAGAGAGCAGAATTGTAGATTTCAACTTCATAAACCATTATCCCGGAACAAAAGCAACATTCAACAATGCCTCGATAGTGGATGCCTCAACAGGCAAGATTGTAAAAAATCTAATATTAAAATACAAATTCATGCCCCAGATTATAACTACCAGGTTAAAGGACCTGCAGGCCAATAAAAGCGGACTTATGCGCGGGATTTATTACAGGGACGGACTTAAAATGTTCAGTGATTATCCGCTTATTGGCGCAGGGGGCGGGGCGTGGAAATTTTTGTTTCAGAAGTATCAATCCTATGATTACTACACCACCCAGGCCCACAACTTTATACTGCAGCTTGGGGTAGAGACGGGAATTATCGGTTTGCTTGCCTTTTTGGCAATTGTTTTGGCCCTTTTAACAATGTTTGCATATAAATATTTCTCCTCAAAAGGCACTGCCAACAAGGATACAGAAGGTACACTCCCACAAGATGAGCATT
>DUMO01000025.1 GCA_012839865.1 Clostridiaceae bacterium | reverse complement strand
TTTAAAAATCATTACAAGGATTAAGGAAAAAGTGTTAATAAATGGGATAAAAATATGAGATTTTAGAGCGGACTTTATTATATGGAAGAGATTAGGAGAATAGGGTTAAGGCGAGAAGGGATAAGGGTTTGAGGGATTTCGGTTTGGAGCGGAGTTTATTTTAAATATACAGTTGTTGTATAATTCAAGTAAAGTTGACTCAATGATAATAAAGTTTGTTCCAGAATCCCGCAGCAGATACAGGAGAAATCCTGAAGGGCTGTGGGATTTATGTCTTAACAGGTGAATTGGTTATAGTGTAAAATAAAGGCATGAGGTACATACTTGCAGGATAATTAGAAGTGTAGGTTATTTATAGCATATAAAGGAGTGACTGATTACGAAGAAATTATCTTTTCTGCTGGCTATCATTTTGTTGGTGGCTTTATTTTCTTCCTGCACTGATAAGGAATATGAGAGTTTTCAAGAACTTGACAGCGGTTTAAAGTTACAGCGGGGAAACATAAATTATACATTTTACGGTGCCCTGCCAAAGGATTCGCTCATAGGTAAGCAAATAGGAATAATTAATGGTGATAGAAAGCATAAAGTGTTTGAGGTAAAAGGCTTTTCAGCCGATGAATGGATTATAGAATATTACGATGTAATAATGTCCACTTATAGTTTATATAAGGCGGATACAGTGGCCGAAATTCCTGATGAATTGAAATAAAAGAAATCCTGAATAAGATTAATGTGTATAAGTCATAAAATGGAGTGCATAAGAAACCTGAGTATGATAGAGAAAATTAAAGAAAAAGCAAAAGAGTTAAAGAAACAGGTTTTTGCTTTATATCTGGCATATAAAAAGAAAGAGACACCTTTGCTTGCAAAGGTATTTACTGCTGTTGTAGTTGCATATGCACTAAGTCCTATAGACCTGATTCCTGACTTTATCCCGGTATTAGGTTATTTGGATGACTTCATACTGATACCTGTAGGGGTTGCAATTGCATTAAAGCTGATACCATCAAAAATTATGGAAGAATGCAGGCAAGAAGCCGAGATAAAAATGAAAAGCGATATTCCGGAGGCCAAGGCTGCAGGTGTGATTATTGTATTGCTGTGGATACTGGTTTTGGGATTAATCGGGTATAAGGTATTAGCAATTGTATAAGAAGAGGAAATCTGTTTGAAAACTCCATGGATATATTTTCTCCTTTTTGACGGTATTTTTTTTATTACCATATGGCCGTTGACAAACCATTTCACAGCTCAATATAATTAAAGAGATTGAACAATGGCGTTCATTGAATAATGCAATTCAGTTTAAACCAGGCCCAAAATGGTTGTTAGCTGTGTGCATTGTTTAGTGAATGCCTTTTTAATTTCAAACATGACATGAATTTGTACTTAATTGATGAAAACCGATGGGCAAAATAAATATAGCTAAATCGATTTGTTTTAGGACAGAAAAAGCAGTATGTGATATGTTTGAAATCAAATTGGAGGTTTGAAGAATTTGCTTTTCACTTTAGCAATGATTGCCGCAAAGTTTCTTATATGGTTTCTGCGTTTTACGGGAAGTGGGGGGACAACCCTGCCCGGAAGATTGGCAGCTAAAATATATCCCGGAATACTTCTCCGGCTTTCCGGGAAACTTAATGTAATACTCATAACCGGCACAAACGGGAAGACAACCACAGGCAGAATCATAAGCCGCATTCTTGAAATAAACGATATTCCGCATTTGCAGAACCGGTCGGGAGCAAACCTGAAAAGCGGCATAACCACTGCTTTTATTGAAGCTGCAAGCATAAGAGGAAATTTTTCCTGCATCATGGCGGTTATTGAATCGGATGAAGCTGCGTTTAAAACAGTGGCACCACTGCTTTCACCGAAAGTAATAGTGGTAACGAATTTTTTCAGGGACCAGCTTGACAGGTATGGCGAGCTTTTAACCACGGTCCAAAATGTTAAAACCGGGATTTCGCAATGCCCAAACGCTGTGCTGGTGCTTAACGCCGACGACTCCTTAAGCTCGTACATTGGCAGGGAAGTTCCGAACAAGGTAATATATTACGGTATTGATGGGTATAACAGCAGCAGAAGTTCTGCAGACATCGCCGGGGCTGATGCTTCAAACTGCATATATTGCACTGAAAAATACCAATACTCTGCAAGGACATACGGCCACCTGGGGCATTTCTTCTGCCCGGGGTGCGGCTTCAAAAGACCGGAAGCATCTGTTGCCTGCATTGGGGTAAACCGGCTTTCGTTGTCTGGTTCAGATGTTGCCCTGCGCTTTGACGAGTATGAAGTAAACAACTCCCACAGTGTGCAAATAAACCTTCCCGGCCTGTACAATGTTTACAATGCCCTTGCGGCATCGGCATGCGCAAAGGCCCTCGGGGTTCCGACAGGCACCATTATTGACGCCCTTGGAACTTTTGAATGCGGGTTTGGAAGGATGGAAATAATCGAGCATGAAGGACGTCATATAAGATTGATTCTTATAAAAAACCCCACCGGCTTCAATCAGGTTATAGATTACCTGTTTTCCGAAAAGAAGAAAATGGTGATTGCCTTCTTTATAAATGACAACGATGCTGATGGCACAGACATTTCATGGCTGTGGGATGTGGACATTGAGCTTTTCAGGGACCTGCGAAATCTGGTAGTACGTTTCTACTGTGGGGGTATCAGAGCGGAAGACATGGCAGTCAGGCTTAAATATGCCGGTATTGATCCTGGTCTGATTTTCATTGAAAAAAACATGAAGACTATTATTGAAGACTCCATCAGGCTTTTGTCAGAGGACGAAACCCTGTTTGTTCTTCCTACATATACGGCAATGCTTGAAGTAAGAAAACTGCTGGGTACTGAATTTAATTTGAAGGAATTCTGGAAATAAGAGTTGAAGGAATTCCAGATTCCAGATTTTAAGGAATTCTGAAAAGAGCTTGAGCAATCCTGAAAAGAGTAAAATGTATCAAAAAAATTAGGAGGCTTGTTGATGCCAACTCTTGAAATATGCCACCTTTATCCCGACATACTCAATCTATACGGGGACAGGGGAAATATAATCTCCCTGAAAATGCGTTCCCTCTGGAGGGGTATTGATGTAAACATCCACAATGTTTCACCGGGAGACGCGTTTTATCCTGAATTGTACGACATTGTCTTTATGGGCGGCGGTCAGGACTATGAACAGCAAATAATACATGAAGATATAGTCAAGGTAAAAGGGGAAGCCATAAAAGAAGCAATAGAAAACAATACCGTATTCCTGTGTATTTGCGGAGGATTCCAGGTGCTCGGAAAATATTACAAGTCTTCGGACGGAAAGGAAACGGAGTTTCTCGGAGCAATTGATTTATGGACCATCGGTGAGAAAAAACGCTTAGCAGGCAATATTGTGGTTGAACTGAACCTGGAGATGCACGGTAAGGATACCAGGGTGGCAGGTTTTGAAAACCATGCCGGCAGGACCTATTTAGGCAAGGATGTAAAGCCTTTGGGCAAGGTGTTAACCGGATATGGCAACAACGGCATTGATGGCTTTGAAGGCGCTGTTTATAAAAACACCTATTGCACATACCTGCACGGGAGCCTCCTTCCGAAAAACCCGGATTTTGCAGATTATTTGCTGGAAGCTGCTCTTAAGAAAAAATATGGCGGGGAATTTTCCAAATTATTTGAGATTGACGACACACTGGAGAAGCTGGCCCATGATACTGTAATCAACAGGCTTCTCAAGGGACTTAAACATAAGAACAAGTAAACACGGCATACGATTCATTTGTGGCAGGCTGTGTCTGAACAGCGGCAGGCATTTTGCCCTGGTAAAGGTTCCTGAAAAAATTATTGACAAACATGCTGTCCAAACAATATAATTTACGCAGGTGAACAAGGGCGTTCATTATTCCATACATATGTCACTTTGAGAAAAAGCGGCGATGGATGGTATAATGAGCGCCTTTTTTATTTTTAATGGCAGCCTGAGGATTCATTTGAATGAATGTTATAGTGACTAATTTTTCAATTAAAAGGCAAAATATGTCCGGGAAGCATATTAAATACAAGCGGAGGATTGAATATGGAAAGTGAACTGTTATATAAAGGCAAGTCAAAAACAATATATGCAGGCGATGACAATCAAACATGCATATTGGAATACAGGGATTCAGCCACGGCAGGAAATGGCGCCAAAAAAGCGGAAATTGAGGGCAAAGGGGTTCTCAACGCTGAAATATCTTCTATTCTATACCAATATCTTGAGAAAAACGGGATTGAGACACACTTTGTAAAAATGCTTGATGCTACCAGAATGTTGGTTAAGAAGGTTGACATCATCAATGTGGAAGTGATTGTCCGAAATATTGCCGCAGGCGGATTTTCAAAAAAATATGGTGTTCCCGAAGGTACACCATTGAAAAACACGGTCATGGAATTCTGTTTAAAAAGTGACGAATATGGCGACCCGATGATGAACGAGAGCCAGATAACCGCTATAGGGATAGCAGCCAAGCAAGATCTGGAGATTCTTAAAAATATGGCACTTCGCATCAACACCCTTTTGTCTTCTTTGTTTGACAAATGTGGAATCGTCCTGGTGGACTTCAAACTTGAATTTGGAAGGCATGATGGCAGGATCATTCTTGCAGACGAAATATCGCCGGATTCATGCCGCTTTTGGGATAAATCCACAGGCAGCAAGCTGGACAAGGACCTTTTCCGCCGGGATCTTGGGGATTTGGCAGGTGCATACAGGGAAGTTCTGAGGAGGCTTAAAAATGTGCTACAGAATTGAAAACGATGAATTTGATTACAGGCCATGGGCAAGGAGGGGGCTTGAATATGCGCAACAGATATGAAAACCCGCTTTGTGAAAGATACGCAAGTAGAAGAATGCAGGAAATATTCTCTCCCGACAGGAAGTTCTCCACCTGGAGAAAACTTTGGGTTTCCCTTGCTGAAAGCCAGAAGGAACCTGGCCTTGATATTTCCGACCGGCAGATTGAAGCTATGAAGGAACATATCTATGACATAAATTATGAAGTTGCGGAGCAGCGTGAAAAAGAGGTACGCCACGATGTGATGGCCCATATCTATGCTTATGGTGTCCAGTGCCCGGAAGCAAAGCCAATCATTCATCTTGGAGCGACTTCAAGCTATGTGGGGGACAACACCGATTTGATACTTATGAAGGAAGCCCTTGTTCAGATTAAGTCGTCTCTTGCAGGAGTCATACTTGAGCTGGCCCGCTTCGCATTGACATATAAATCACTCCCGACCCTTGCATACACACATTTTCAGCCTGCACAGCCCACTACCCTCGGCAAGCGCGCAACCTTGTGGCTGCAGGACCTGGTCAGTGATATGGACACCCTCCTATCTGTGATGTCTCAAATCAAGATGCTGGGATGCAGGGGTGCCACAGGTACTGCGGCAAGTTTTCTGGAACTTTTCGAAGGTGATACCGAAAAGGTTGCACGGCTTGAAAGGCTGATTGCACAGAAAATGGGTTTTGACGATATCTTTGACGTTAGCGGGCAAACTTATCCCCGCAAGCTGGATTATAATGTGCTTTCTGTTCTTTCCGGCATTGCCCAGAGTGCATGGAAGTTTTCGAATGACATTCGTCTCATGTCGCACTTGAAAGAGGTGGATGAACCTTTTGAAGAGAAACAGGTTGGCTCGTCCGCGATGGCATACAAACGGAATCCCATGCGAAGCGAGCGCATATCTTCGCTTTCAAGACATGTAATTTCACTGGCCCAGGGCGCTGCCATGACGGCATCCACCCAGTGGTTTGAGCGTACTCTTGACGATTCGGCGGCACGCCGCATATATATACCGGAGGCCTTCCTTGCGGCAGACAGCATACTTACCCTGTATAAGAATGTGATAAGCAATATGAAGGTCTACCCTGAAATGATGAGAAAGCATCTTGAAGAGGAATTGCCCTTCATGGCGACTGAAAACATACTGATGCACTGTGTGAAAAAGGGCGGCGACAGGCAGCTTTTGCATGAGGCAATCAGGGAGATCGCAGTAGCAACCGCCAGGGACATCAAGGAAACAGGGATAAAGAACAATTTGATTCAAAGAATTCTGGAAGATGCCAGGTTCAACATAACACAGGCCGAAATGGATGAATTGCTCGATGTGGAAAAATTCACCGGTATGGCAAAGGAACAGGCTGAGAACTATTCGAAAAAAATTTTGAACCGTTTCGGGGGAGAAATAGTTACCGAAGGAGCCGAGATTAATGTTTAAGCAAGCAATTGAGCCATATTGACCGGGCAAAGATTCTGGAAAGTTTCCAGAAAGGCAGGTTTAATAAAGTGGTTGAGCCATGTTGGCCGGGCAAGAGTTGCGGGAAGTTTTCAGTTATACGAGTTTTAGAAAGCAGTTGAACCATATTGACCAGGCAAAAATTTCGGAAAGTTATCCGGTCAAGGAAGCTTAATAAGGCGGTTGAACCATATTGACGGGACAAGAGTCCCGGAATGTTTTCCAGTCAAAGAAGTTTAAGGAGGCGGTTAAGTCGTGTTGACGGCAATAGTCGGAATAAACTGGGGAGATGAAGGCAAGGGAAGAATGGTGGACCTGCTTGGTTCGCAGTATGATATCATAGTACGGTATCAGGGAGGAAACAATGCAGGGCATACCGTGGTAAACGACAAAGGAAAATTCATACTGAACCTGCTTCCGTCGGGAATTCTTCGTCATAATACCGTAAATGTCATGGGTCCCGGCATGGTTATTGACATTGCGCACCTTTGCAAGGAAATCAGGGGACTTGCGGAAAAAGGAATAAGAATAACTCCCGAAAATTTAAGAATAAGTCATGGAGCAACAATATGCTTTCCATATCATGTATGCCAGGATATTCTGGAGGAGGAACGGTTGGGGGACAAGAAATATGGTTCCACCAGGCGTGGCATCGCCCCGGTATATGCCGACAAATACATGAAAAAGGGCATACGAATGGGCGATTTGCTTTATCCGGATACTCTTGGGGAAAAGCTCCAAGGTATTGTCGAATGGAAAAATCTCCTGATTCATGGGGGTTATCACGACCAGGCAATTGATGTCGATGAGATGCTGAAGTGGATTAAAATGAATGGTGAGCCTCTCATACCCTTTATATGTGATGTTTCGGATTACCTTGAGAATGCGGTCAATGAATCCAGAAACATACTGTTTGAGGCGCAGCTTGGAGCGTTGAGGGATATAGACTACGGGATTTATCCTTACACAACCTCATCAACTACACTTGCCACTTTTGCGACCATAGGGGCAGGCATTCCGGGTTTGAAACTTGATAACGTCATAGGAATAATGAAGGCTTATTCCAGTTGTGTTGGTGAAGGTCCCTTCGTTGCGGAGCTTTTTGGAGAGGAAGGCAACAGGCTGCGGGAAGCGGGAGGCGAGTATGGCGCAGCAACCGGAAGACCCCGCAGGGTGGGAGCTTTTGATATTCCCGCCTCACGCTACGGTATAAAAGTCCAGGGAGCAAATGAAATTGCCCTAACAAAGCTGGATGTGTTGTCGTACATGGAAAAAATACCTGTTTTTTCAAACGACTATAGATTCCGAGGTTATCGTCAACCTGATTTCCCGTTTCAGCAGCGAAGGCATTATTAATTCCATAGTGCGAACCATGGAAATGATTAAAGGATCTTATGCCCTGGTGGTGATGACGGGGGATTGCCTGATAGGCGTGAGGGACCCGTATGGTTTGAGGCCCCTTTGCCTGGGGCTGCTTGCGGATGGCTATGTTCTGGCTTCTGAAAGCTGTGCCCTGGATGTAATAGGGGCTGAATTTGTCAGGGATGTGGAACCGGGAGAAATCATAATCATAAACAAGACAGGTCTTGAATCAAGAAAGGTGCAGGCAGGGAACAGAAGAGCCTCCTGCATATTTGAATATATCTATTTTGCCCGTTCGGACAGTGTAATAGACGGTACAAGTGTTTATGAAGCCAGAAAAAGCGCAGGAAAGATATTGGCACAGGAGCATCCTGTGGAGGCGGATATGGTTATTGCAGTACCGGACACTTCAATTCCTGCGGCCATGGGTTATGCAGAGGCTTCTGGCATACCCTTTGGTGAAGGGCTGGTAAAAAACAGATATGTTGGCAGAACCTTTATTCAGCCGGAGCAGGAGCTCAGGGAAACATCCGTAAGGCTCAAGCTGAACCCCGTAAGATGCAATGTTTCAGGCAAAAGGATTGTCATGATTGACGATTCCATTGTTAGAGGAACCACTGGCAGGCAAATCGTCAGCATGTTGAGGATGGCGGGAGCCAGGGAGGTTCATCTTAGAATCAGCTCTCCACCGGTAGTCCATTGCTGTCATTTTGGCATAGATACACCGGACAGGGAACAACTGATAGGAGCGGTGAAAACCATAGAGCAAATAAGGGTGGCAATAGGTGCTGACAGTCTGGGCTATCTCAGCATTGAAGGGCTTGTCAGGTCAACAGGCAGGAGGGCGGAGCATCTTTGCCTGGCCTGTTTCCAGGGTGAATATCCCATGGAGGTACCAATGGTTGGCAACAAGAAAGTATTTGAGAGCAAGTAACGGGAAGAAATAACAGTCTTGCGGAAATAGTATATGGGTGGATATGAGCGGACAGCAAAGACAGCAGACTTGTTGAAACAATATGTGAAGGATTTGGCTTGAAAGGAAGAAAAGATGAATAACGAACTTATATTGATATTAGACTTTGGCGGACAATACAATCAGCTGATTGCAAGAAGAATCAGGGAATTTAATGTATATTGCGAGGTTGTACCTTATAAAATCTCCGCCAGGGAGGTAAAGGAGAAAAACCCTAAAGGAATTGTCTTTACCGGCGGACCTGCCAGTGTGTATGCGGATAATGCGCCAAAATGCGATAAGGAGATTTTCAGGCTGGGCATACCGATTCTGGGTATCTGCTATGGAGGTCAGCTTATGGCTGAAACCCTTGGTGGAAAGGTTGGGAGAGCAAAAAATCGAGAATACGGAAAAACAGCGATCAAGATTAATAACGCATCTTTATTATTTAAGGCTATACCACAGGATTCCGTCTGCTGGATGAGCCATACGGATTTTATAGAGAAGATGCCGGAGGGCTTTCTGGTTACCGCCTCCACTGATGATTGTCCGGTAGCTGCAATGGAAGATGCAACTAACAAGCATTATGCGGTTCAGTTCCACCCGGAGGTGGAGCATACTGAAAAAGGAAGGGAAATCATAAGAAATTTCTTGTATGAGGTATGCCGTTGCACAGGAAGCTGGACAATGAAGAACTACATAGAGAAAGAAATCCAGGCCATTCGTGAAAAGGTGGGAGATAAAAAGGTATTATGCGCCCTGTCCGGCGGTGTGGATTCTTCTGTGGCGGCTGTGCTGGTGCATAAAGCTATAGGCAGTAATCTGACCTGTATCTTTGTAGATCATGGATTGCTGAGAAAAAATGAAGGGGACTGGGTTGAAGAGATATTTAAGAATAAATTTAAAATCAATTTCATAAGAGTCAATGCGGATGAACGTTTTTTAAGCAAGCTTAAGGGAGTTCTTGACCCGGAGAAGAAAAGAAAGATCATAGGAGAGGAATTTATCCGCGTATTTGAGGAAGAAGCAAGAAAAATAGGTGAAATAGACTTTCTGGTCCAGGGAACCCTGTATCCGGATATTATTGAAAGCGGAACGGATACCGCTGCAGTTATCAAGAGCCACCACAATGTCGGCGGGCTGCCGGAGGATATGAGGTTCCAACTGATTGAACCATTAAGATATTTGTTTAAGGACGAGGTAAGAGCAGTGGGTTCTGAGCTGGGCTTGCCTGACGAAATTGTGTGGCGGCAGCCTTTCCCGGGTCCCGGTCTGGCGGTCCGGATATTGGGTGAGATTACAATAGACAAGCTGACGATTGTCAGAGATGCAGATGCCATTGTTCGCGAGGAAATCATGCAAGCAGGAATGGAAAGAGATATCTGGCAGTACTTTGCGGTGCTGCTTAACGTTAAAAGTGTCGGTGTTATGGGGGATGAAAGAACCTATGCCCATACAGTTGCTGTCCGTGCCATAACCAGTTCTGATGCAATGACTGCCGACTGGGCAAGAATTCCTTATGAGGTCCTGGGCAAAATTTCAAGAAGAATTGTTAATGAGGTGGAAAGCGTCAATCGCGTTGTATACGATATTACCTCCAAGCCGCCGGCGACAATCGAGTGGGAATGAAACCTGCGGTTGCGAAGAACCCAGGTTAAAGGCACCAAAGGAATTGGAAGAGAGCCAAAGGACTGATGAGACAAGGGTTTGGTCAGGATTGGGATTTGACATGGGTCTTTTGTTTATATAAAATGGAAACAAACAAAATTGGAGGGTTGATGAATGAGAACCACAATCGAAGAGGTTTTGGAATTTGTCAAAGAAAACGATGTAAAATTTATCCGTCTTTCCTTTTGCGATTTGTTAGGTGAGCAAAAGAACATTTCGATAATGCCGGATGAATTGCCCCGTGCCTTCGAGCATGGAATTCCATTTGATGCACACGCAGTAAATGGCTTTACAGATATAACAAAATCAGATTTATTTTTAGTACCCGACCCGACGACATTATCTGTTTTGCCCTGGCGCCCCCAACAGGGCAGGGTGGTGCGTTTTTACTGCAGTATCAGAAATCCCGACGGTAGTGTTTTCTGGGGGGATACCAGGGAGATTCTCAAATCTGTTGTAAACAAAACCAGGAAAACAGGGTATTCGTGCATGATTGGTGCCGAGTGCGAGTTTTACCTGTTTATAACAAATGAAAATGGTGAACCCACAACCATTCCATTCGATAATGGCGGATATTTGAATGTCTATCCTCTTGACAAGGGCGAAAATATCAGGCGTGAGGTTTGCCTCTGCCTGGAGGAAATGGGAATCAGGCCTGAAACATCCCATCACGAAAGGGGACCCGGACAAAACGAAATAGACTTCAAGTTTTCTGATGCTGTTAACAGCGCGGATAACCTGATTACCTTCAAACAGGTGGTAAAAAGCATTGCGGCAAGAAACGGGCTGTTTGCTTCTTTTTCTCCCAAACCGCTGCCTGAGAAAAGCGGAAGCGGCCTTCATATAAACATATCCCTTATGCAGAACGGACAAAACGTGTTCAGGCTGGGCGGAAAGGAACACTCAAAAGTATCTGAATCATTTGTTGCAGGCGTGCTTCAGAAGATACTGGAAATATCCGCATTTTTAAATCCCATACCAAATTCTTACGAGCGGCTTGGGGCCAATGAAGCGCCTAAGTATGTTTCCTGGTCACATGGCAACCGTTCACAGTTGATTCGCATTCCTGCCGCCCATGACGAAAGAATGCGCATGGAACTCAGATCCCCTGATCCTGCAGCAAATCCATATCTTGCTTTTGCAGTTGTGCTTGCTGCAGGTTTTTTTGGTATAGAGAACAACCTGACGTTGCCTGAAAGTATAAATGTGGACCTTTATGAAGCTGACGAAAGCATAATTGGCACTTTGCCACGCCTGCCGGAAAATCTGGGACACGCTTTGAGACTTGTTGAAAAATCAGACTTCATAAAAAACATAATGAATGAACAGGTCCTTGAGAGCTTTATAAATCTGAAAACCATTGAATTGCAAAACTTCAACCGGGCTGCCGACAAGAGAAAATTTTATCTGGAGAATTATTTTAAAGTGTATTAACAGAATACCCGTTGACAGTTTAATTCAAGTAAAAGGTGAAACGCAATGGACAGTGCACTTATTATATCATATGCGCCCAAGATTGTTGAAAGTTTAACAGAGATATTGATGCAGGCGTCAGTCACGAATATCACCACCATATCCAACGGCGGGAAAGCAAGAAGAATGATGGTGGAAAAAGACTTCGATTTATATATTGTCAATGCACCCTTGCCGGATGAGTTTGGTGACAGACTTGCGTTGAACATTGCCTCAAAAGGTATCAGTGTGGTGATTTTAATAGTGAAAGCAGAACTATACGATGAAATTTCAGAAAAAGTTGAAGAATATGGTGTTATTACAATAGCAAAACCCATAAGCAAATCTCTATTTTGGAATGCCTTGAAACTGGCCATTGCGACACATAAAAAGATTAAAGCACTACATAACGAGAACACAAAACTAATTCAAAAAATAGAAGATATTCGGATTATCGACAGGGCCAAGGTTGTTTTGGTTTCGCTTTTTTCATTAACGGAGGTGGAGGCACACAAATACATTGAAAAAAAGGCGATGGATATGCGTACGACGCGAAGAAAGGTCGCAGAGGAAATATTAAGAACTTATGGCAATTGAATGTATTAGAAGTGCTTAACCTGAAAAAACAAAAAAATGCTATATTGACAGCAGGGTAAAGAGCTGTTATAATACTCATAATAAACAAAGGTGTTTATTAGCGCGTTGGAGGAAACCAACGTGCCAATAAGCATCTTTGTTTTTTTTTTTATATTCTACAGGAGGTACAACCATGTCTTACACAATGAAAGTACTTGAAAAAGTAATTAAACAAAATCCAAATGAGCCGGAGTTTCATCAGGCGGTTACCGAAACACTTACTTCACTTCAGCCTTTTGTAGATGCCAATCCGGAATACGAAAAGGCAGGTATTCTCGAAAGGTTATGCGAGCCGGAGCGTGCAATAATTTTTCGGGTTCCATGGGTTGATGATTCCGGGAAAGTACAGGTAAACAAAGGATACCGGGTTCAGTTCAACAGTGCTATTGGTCCATATAAAGGAGGCCTGCGTTTTCATCCAAGCGTTTGTCTGAGTATCATTAAGTTTTTAGGCTTCGAACAGGTTTTGAAGAATTCACTGACCGGGCTGCCTATAGGCGGAGGAAAAGGCGGTTCCGATTTTGATCCGAAAGGCAAGTCGGAACGGGAAATCATGGCTTTCTGCCAGAGTTTCATGACAGAGCTGTATCGTCATATTGGAGAAGATACAGACGTCCCTGCCGGAGATATAGGGGTTTGCGACCGCGAAATCGGATTCCTTTACGGGCAGTACAAACGTATAATCAATGCATATACCAGTGTCCTTACAGGAAAAGGATTGTCATATGGCGGATCCTTTACCCGGACGGAAGCTACAGGCTATGGGTTGGTGTATTTGACAAGCGAATTGCTCCGCCAGCATGGAAATTCTATTGAAAACAAAACTGTTGTTGTATCTGGTTCCGGCAATGTTGCCATATTTGCTGCAGAAAAAGTGAAGCAATTAGGCGGAAAAGTGGTTGCCTTATCCGATTCAAACGGATTTGTATACGATTCCGAAGGCATTGATCTCTGTGCTGTCAAAGAGATAAAAATTAAGAGGCGCGGCAGGATTTCCGAATATGTCAACTACCGGAAAAATGCGGTTTATACAGAAGGCAGAGGTATCTGGAACATTAAATGCGACATAGCTCTTCCCTGCGCGACACAGAATGAACTTAACGGAGACGATGCCAAAGAGTTGGTAAAGAACGGATGCATTGCAGTTTGCGAGGGTGCAAACATGCCCTCTACATCAGAGGCAATAAAGGTATTCCATCAAAACAAGGTGTTATTTGTACCCGGAAAAGCAGCAAATGCAGGAGGAGTTGCTGTGTCTGCCCTGGAAATGAGCCAGAACGCCATGAGAACTTCATGGCCCTTCGAGAAAGTGGATCAGAAGCTCAAAGAAATAATGATTAACATATATAA
The DNA here is from genome assembly GCA_012839865.1 of Clostridiaceae bacterium. Taxonomy (GTDB): domain Bacteria; phylum Bacillota; class Clostridia; order CAYPLH01; family DUMO01; genus DUMO01. The sequence continues at coordinate 1,481 of DUMO01000025.1, read as the reverse complement.
CAACATTGCAAATGTTGCAAGGGAAGTCGGACAGGAAGACAACTTTGTTGTTGGAGCCAATATTGCCGGATTTAAGAAAGTTGCAGATGCCATGCTGAGGCAAGGGGTAGTATAGTTTAATCCGGTGGTTAAATGTCAGGACCTGAACTGTAAATGAATCCGGAAAAATTTCATATGATATTATTACAAAGCTTCCGGCTGTTGGACGGAAATTGAATGAAAATACAATAAAGACGATATTATACGAAATATATTATACGAGGAGGGAAAGAAATGAATTCAACAATATGCAGGACTAAGACCGTTAATCTGGGGAAGCCTATCCTGATTCCCTGCCTCATTCCGGTGAAACATAAATCCACACCGAATTGCATTAACGTTCCGTTTATAGTGAACAGCAAGTGTTACAAAGTTACGGCAATTTCTTTTGGATCTCCTCATGGCGCTGTGTTCGTAGATGATGTTGACTCTGTGGATGTTCAGAAAGCAGGGCCTGCCCTTGGTACACACAGCCTGTTTCCGAAGGGAGCAAACATTGTTTTCATACAGGTACTGACCAGGGAAGCTATTAAAGCACGTCTTTGGCATCTGGAGAAGGGCGAAAGCGACTTTACAGCGGAAGCTGTTTGTGTTTCAGGAGTAACAGCCATTATGCTCCATAAAATATTAACTGATAAAGCAAAGGTTTACATGGGCGAAAATGTGTTTCAGGTTGAGCCAGACAGACGTACAAACGAAGTTTACTTAACAGGACCGGCTGATTTACTGGAAGTCCAATACGTGTAAAAAATACTCGAAATTTTAGATAAGTTAAATATCTGAGTACTGAGCTGATTTCTGCCTTTAAGGTAAGAAAACAGCTTTGTTTTTTTGAGGGAAAAATCGACAGCAAGGAGAATAAAAGAAGGACTGTATATTCATGTAGAATATTGATATAATATGTGATGAATTGAATGGGACAAGGTGAGTCAGGTACGTTGTTTCATAATATGAAAGGTTATTATTATGTATAATGAAATAATACAGGAGTTATCGAGTCTTAGTAAAGATGAAATTATTAAAATAGTGTTAAGCAATTCAAAAGGCGAAGTTCAAAAAGCAACGGTCAGACCTATATTATTGAAAAACAATAGAAAATGGCAGGTTGAAAAAATAATCAATAATCAGGCATTTCATTCAAACATTGAAAATAATGATTTGGCTGGCAATGTCCAGGTGATGCTTGAAGAGCAGTATTTTTCCGATATCAATATTATATTGAACGGAAAAACAATTTCTTACCGCATATCAAAGAAAAAGAAATTGTTCAGAAATGAACATGAAACGGAATCGAAGAACAACACAGTTCTCTCCCATAATGTTCATAAAAAATATATTTTGGAAGAGGGCATGCCGATTCAACCTTTAATTGATTTAGGCATTTTTGATGATAATTATCATGTCTATAAATCGAAATATGACAAGTTCCAGCAGATTAACCG